>JANXTD010000136.1 GCA_025352585.1 Fimbriiglobus sp. | reverse complement strand
CCCGAGGCCTTCAAGCTGAAGAACTCCGGGCGCTCACGCTTAGGCTCGTCAGTCGATACAACCTAGACTCGCCGTTCGCCACCGACGGCGACGCGGGACAGCAGGCCGTTGACGAGGTTCGGCATCCCGGCGGAGACGGTTTGCTTCGCCTGGTCGGCCGCCAGCGTCATCACTTCCCCGGCGACGCGCTTCACCTCGTGGGCCACCTGGTCGAGTAGGCCGTCGATCCACGAGGGCGGGGGGGCGGTGCCGCCGAACGAGTTTGGCGACGAGGCGAACGCCTGCGGGGCGGTGCCGTTGTGCGACTTGCGGGTCACCAGCAGCCCGGCGATCAGGCCGGCGGCCAGCGACGCGCCGACGCAAGCGAGCGGGTTGGCCCGGATCTGTGGCCTCAGATCGACGGCGTCGGCGGTCGTGCCGACGAGCGAGTGGATCGTCTCGTTGAGGCTGCCGTTGAGCGTGGCGAAGGTGTCGTTGACGCCGCCGTGCAGCGAGTGCATCGTGCTGCGGACGCTGTCCGTCGTCTCGTGGACGGAGTTGGTCACCTCGCGGCTCAACTCGTTCACCTTGGAACTCAGCGAGACGCGCTGCTCACGCAGCCGCTGTTCGATCAGCTCCGGAGATTCACTAGGCATTGCACACTCTCCTTCAGGGAGTTCAAGGTCCGTTCGGGGACGACGTTGACGCTCGTCATCCGGCGGACGCCGAAGAACAGCGCCGTCACGCCGAGGAGGAAGAAGACGCCGCCGTTGATGAAGAAGCAGGCCCACAGCTGCAACGCCGTGAGGTGTTGGAGCAGGTAGACGGAGCCGATGAGCAGCAGCAGCACGCCGATGGCGGTCACGACGGCCCCGACGGCGACCGCGGCCCCGGCGGCCCCGGCCATCGTGGCCTCGCGCTTCATCTCGCTCTTGAGCAAGGCCCCGTGGTCGAGGAACAGGTTGCGGGCGTCGCCTAGCACATCGCCGATGAGGCCGACGAAGGGTAGGCTCGATTTGCCGTTGGCCCGATAGTCCGGCGGCGGGGTTAAACCCGGCCGGTCGTCGCGTGGCATGGGGGTCTCCATTCAGGGTTCGGCGGGATCACGGGGCGAAGTTAAGCACATCGCGTGCCGGGCGCGTCGCAGGCGTGAACACCCGAAAGCCATTTTGCCGCGGAGACGCAGAGTCGCGGAGAAGACCGAATTCCAAGTTTTGGTTCACTTTGCGACTCTGCGTCTCCGTGGCAAACATTCGGGTCTGCCCGGCTCTCGCGTCAGACTTGCACTTCGGGTTCGGGGGCCGGCATGCCGCCGTAGCGCTTCGCGTAGACCTTCGTGAACTCCGCGCCCAGCAGCAGGATTTGCGTCGAGTAGTAGATCCAGATCAGCAGCACCATCAGCGAGCCGGCCGCGCCGAACGACGACCCAGCGGCGGTTTGGCTCAGGTAGAGGCCGATGAGGAACTTGCCCGCGTTGAACAGCAGCGACGTGACGAACGCCCCGAGGAGCACCGTGCCCCAGGTGATTTTGCGCGCCGGGAGGATCTTGAAGATCATCGCGAACAGGAGCGTCGCCAGGCCGACCGACAACGTCACATCGACGGCCCGCATCAAGGTCGCCGACTCGCCCAGGGTGCCGGACACCCAGCCTTGCAAGTAGCCGATGACGGTGTTCAGCGCGAGCGACACCAAGAGTAGGAATGCCAGGCCGCACAGCACGGAGAACGACAGCAGCCGGTTGCGGACGTAGGCCCAAACCTTGGCCAGCTTCGAGGCGTTCGACTTGACGACCGGGGCCGGATCGACCTTCCAGATGATGTTGAGCGCCTCCTGGAGTTGGGCGAAGACGCCGGTCGCCCCGAGGAGCACGCTCACCACGCCGATGACCGTCGAGACGACGCCGCCGGTTTGGGACTTGCTGCTTGCGAGGGTCGCTTCCACCGCCTGCGCACCCTCCTGCCCGACGTAGTCCGCGGTTTGCGTGACGACCTTGTTGCGGGCGGCCGAGTCGTCGCCGCCGTAGGCGAGGCCGACGACGCCGATGAAGATCAGCAGCATTGGGGCCAGCGACAGGGCGGTGTAAAACGCGAGGGCCGCCCCGAGCATCGAGCAGTTGTCGTCGAGGAAGCCGTCCACGGTGTCGCGGAGCAGTTCGTAAATCTTGCGCAGTCGTGCCATCGGTCTGCCTGGGGCGCGGGGTCGGGTCCGGGTTCGCACCGGGCCGTTGCACACTTCGCGCCGCCGCGGGGTCGGGGCGGCATTGCGATTGCTTCCAGGGGGGTCCGTCGCCCGACCCCACCCCAAAACCCGGACCCGCCATGCTCCCCGGCCAAACCGTCCCGCCGAACCCCAACAAGTTGCCGTGGCAGCGGGCGCTCGTCACGCTCTCGACCGTGGTCACCGCGGCGTTCACCCTGGGCATGCTGTACTGGGCGCAGACGGTGTTCATCCCCCTGGCGATGGGCGTCTTCTTCGCCTTCGTGCTGAACCCCCTCGTGACGATCCTCGAGCGCCGCCGGCTCGGCCGCACGCCCTCGGTGCTGATCGTCGTCACGGTCGCACTGCTCGCCTTCCTGACGACCGGGGCCGTCATCACGCAGCAACTCGCGTCGCTGAGCAAGACGATGGTCACCAACTCGGACAAGGTGAAGGTCAAGATCGACCAGCTCAAGGCGAACTTCTCCGGCGGTGACTCGGACGAGGGCCTCGGCAAGATGGTCAAGGAAATTCAGGAGGCCGTGCTGGGCGAGGAGCCGGAGAAGAAGGCCGGCGCCCCGGCCGACGTGGTGCTCGCGCCGTCGCGGCCGTCGTGGTTCAACCGCGTCAACGTGATCGTCGGCCCGGCCACCGAGGCGTTCGGCCTCGCGGCGTTCTCGTTCGTGCTGGTGGTGTTCATCCTGCTCGCCAAGGACGACCTGCGCGACCGCGTGCTGCGCCTCGTGGGCGACGGCCAGATGACGACCGCCACCCGCGCCGCCGACGACGCCTCGCAGCGCATCAGCCACTACCTGCTGATGCAGTTCCTGGTGAACGCCAGCTTCGGCCTGATCGTCTCGGCCGGCCTGTTCGCCTGCGGCATCCAGTACTCGCTGCTGTGGGGCTTCATCGGCTTCATCATGCGCTACGTGCCCTACATCGGCACCTGGATCGGCATCCTGCCGCCGCTGTTCTTCACCGCCGTCGTCTCGGACGGCTGGACGCAACCGCTGATCGTGCTGGGCCTGTTCGGCGGCCTCGAACTCTTCTCGAACAACGCCATCGAGCCGAAGCTTTACGGCAAGAGCCTGGGTGCCTCCGAGGTCGCACTGCTGGTGTCGGCGGCGTTCTGGTCGTTCCTGTGGGGGCCGATCGGCCTGATCCTGTCGGGGCCGATCACGACCTGTTTGCTGGTGGTCGGCAAGTACAGCCCGTCGCTGAATTTCTTCCACGTCATCCTGGGAACCGAGCCGCCGCTGTCGCCGGGGATGCTGATGTACCAGCGGCTCATCGCCGGCAACGACGACGACGCCACGCGCCTGGTCGAGGCGGCGCTGAAGACCGACCCGCCGCTGAAGTACTTCGACGAGGCGTTGCTGCCGGCGTTGGCCGCGGTGCGCCAGGCCAAGGAGGCCGGGGAACTCGACGCCGAGACCGAGACCCGCGTGCTCAAGACCGCCCGCACGGCGCTCGACAACAACCTCGACGAGGTCGTGCTGTCGAACGCCCCCAACCGCGTGCGCCTGCTGACCTGCGCGGCGCGGGACGAACTCGACGCCTTCACGGTCGCCGCGCTGGCCCGCACGCTCCCCGCCGAGAAGTGGGACGTGAAGGTGATGGCGGCTAGCGCGCTGGCCTCGGAGATCGCCGACGCCGTGGCCGAGTTCGACCCCCACATGGTGCTGATCGGCTCGCTGCCGCCCGGCGGCGTCTCGCACACTCGTTACACCAGCAAGCGGTTGCGCAGCCGCTTTCCCAAGTTGAAGATCCTCATCGGCCGCTGGGCCGACCCCGCCGAGGGCCAGGCCGAGGAGTTAATCAAGAGCGGAGCCGACGCCGTCGATTGGACCCTCGAGGCGGCCCACAACGAACTCATGGGCTGGCAGTCGGTCGTCCTCGCCACCCACCCCACCACCGCCGCCCCGCCTGACGCGACCGGTGCCGACCGGCGGCCGGCCGGCGTGCCGGTTGGCACGGCAAGTGCATAACGTCCCCCGTCAGAACCACCGCTGTCGGGCAGCCGCCCGGTACGAAACTCCCTTTTTTGAGGACTCGTGATGAACAACTCGAACATGCCCACCCTGCCGACCAAGGGCGACGTGAAGACCGGCATCGACAAGGTCGCTGACGCCGCCAAGGGCGCGGTCGAGAACGGCCACGACGCGGCCAGCAAGGTCGGCGACAAGGCCGGCTCGACCCTCGGCTCGATCGCCGACAAGGCCAGCGAGTACGCCCACGACGGCAAGCAGGCGCTCAAGCACCTCGCCGACGAGGCGGGCGAAGTCGGCGAGAAGGCCCAGAAGTATGCGACCGAAGCCTACGACGCCACAGCCGACCGCCTCGACGACTACACGAAGGATCTGTCGAACATGGTGCGCAAGTACCCGGTGCAGTCGGTGCTTGTCGGCTTCCTCGCCGGCATGCTGTTGAGCCGCACGCTGCGGTCGTAACCGGGCGTGAGCAACGATTTGTAGGGGCACCCCTC
The DNA here is from genome assembly GCA_025352585.1 of Fimbriiglobus sp. Classification (GTDB taxonomy): domain Bacteria; phylum Planctomycetota; class Planctomycetia; order Gemmatales; family Gemmataceae; genus Fimbriiglobus. The sequence goes on along the minus strand of JANXTD010000136.1, from coordinate 1,783 downwards.
GCGGGTGCCCTTTTTCGTCTCGCCTTACGGAATGCCGCGCACGATCGCCGGTCCGATCGCCTGCGTCACCCGCACCGGCAGGCGCTGCCACAGGCGGATCAGCCGCTGGTACTTGGGGTTGTCCGGCCGCATCTCGCCGCTGTCGCCCTCGCGCAAATAATACTGCCACGTCGCCGGGTGGACCTCCGCCCCCCACTGCCGCTTGAACTTGAACGTCGGGCCGTCGGCCGTCGAGCGGCCGAAGTCGAAGACGAGTTGGCCACGCCCCACCGCCCGGTCGAGCAGGTGGCGGTACATCAGCATGTTCGCGCTGCTGGCGTTGTAGTCCCGCAACGACGACGCCGTCGGCACCTCGGTGACGCCGTCGCCGTGTAACAGTAAGGCGACGGCGATCGGCTTGGTGCCGTCGAGCAGCGTGCCGATCTCGGCCCCGCCTTGCGGCGTGAGCGGGAAGGTCGTCAGGATCGCCTCGAAGAGCTTGCGGCCGTAGATCGGCGTGCCGAGGTCGCGCATGTTGCGGCACATCACGGCGTAGAAGTCGTCGAGCCGGTCGAGGCCGCCCCACGCCATCGTGAAGTTGCCCTTCTCGCCCTTGCGGACTTGATTCCGCACCTTGGCGTCGAGGCCCTTCCAGAGGGCGTCGGCCGTGGCCGGCAGCGGCAATCGCATGTGGACTTTGCTCGTCAGCCGGCCGTTGAGCGCGGGGTGCTCGATCGGCGTCTCGTGCCGCAGTTCGAGGTGCCGCGCGTCGAGTTCGTCGGCGAGTTGCGCCGCGCGGTTGATCAGCAGCGACTGGACGTCGGCCGACCCGGCGACGACGCCGTTGCTGTTGAGGTACGGCAGGCTGACCAGGAAGCGGCCGAAAAGCGTGCTGCTGACGAACGACAGCGGCAGGTAGCCGCAGACCTCGCCGCCGACGCTGGCCTCGACGGCGTAGGTGTCGTGGTCGAGGCCGTCGCGCAGGACCGCGAGCCAGCCGGGGTGTTGGGCCAGGGCGCTGGGCCGCGTGGCCTGCGTGAAGGCGGTCAGGGCGGGCAAGCGGCGCGTCAGGCGGCCACCGGTCAGGACCGCGAGGAGCGGCGTCGTGGCGTCGGACATCAGGCGAATCATACGACCCCAGCACACTTCAGGACACCGGCCGAACCCCACCGCAGGACTGTAGGACGCGGAATGTCAGCCGGAGAGAACCCGGCGTCGGGTACAGTGGCACGACTGTCAGCGGCGTGGGGGGTTCGATGCGATGACGGCCTGGGCGAAAACGTGGCTGCCGGGAGCGGCGGGCGACCGCGTCGCCGGGGGCGGCCTCGCGCTCGGGGCGGTCGCCGTCGTCGGCTGTCTGGCGGCGTTCTGGGGCAGCAACCCCGGCCACGCCGACCGCCTGCTGATCCTCGCCGGCGCGGCCTACGCGGCCATGACAGTGCTGCCGGCGTGGCGGAGTGTCACGCCGCGCGGCCGGCCGGTGCCGGGGTTGCTCGCGGTATTGGCGGCCGGGGTGGCGTTCGCCGCCGGGCTGTTCCTGGTCCCGCAAGTCGGCCCGCGGACACTGCTTCTTTGGTGGCTGACACTCGCCTGGCTCACGGCCGCGTCCGGCGTTCTTGTCGCGCGGCACGGCTGGCGGCGCTGGCGGGTGCTGCTATTCCCGCTGGGCTTCACGCTGTTCGCACTGCCGATCCCGCTGCGCGTCTTGAACCCTCTGCAAGACGTGCTCCAAGAGCAGACGACGCGGCGGTCGTGTCAGGCGCTCCGACTGCTCGGCTACGAGGTCACCCGCGCCGAGTTCGTG
>JANXTD010000118.1 GCA_025352585.1 Fimbriiglobus sp. | reverse complement strand
CGCGTGTCGATCACCTACACGCAGGTGCTCCCCGCGGTCGGCAACGCCGTGCGGTACTCGTACGCGCTGCAAAGCGAGATGCTGCGCCTCAACCCGCTGCGCGAACTCTCCGTCACGTTCACGGTCAACTCGGCGCTGCCGCTGAAGTCCGTCGTCAGCCCGACGCACCCGTGCCGCAGCACCTTCGCCGGCACGTCGGCGCGGCTCGAATTCGTCGCGCAGGACTACACGCCGACGGCCGACTTCGAGGCGGTCATCGAGCTGGCCGACGCCGCGCCGGCGGTGACGCTCGTCCCGCACCGCCGCGGCTCCGACGGCTACTTCCTGCTGCAAGTCACCCCGCCGGCCCCGCCGCGGTCGGGCCGCGAACTCGTCTCCAGTGACACGCCGTTGTCACTGGTCGTTTGGTGCGACACGTCGGCGTCGATCGACGCTTCGCAGCGGCGCGCCCAGGCGGCGATGGCCGGGGCGCTGCTGACCGCGCTGACGCCCAAGGACACGTTCAACCTGGCGGTGACCGATGTGGAGACGCTGTTCGCCTTCGCCAAGCCGGCCGCCGCGACGCCGGAGAACGTCGGCGTCGCCCGCGACTTCCTGGCCAAGCGCGCGTCGCTCGGCTGGTCGGACCTCGAGCGCGGGCTGACGGCGGTGCTAGCGCAGTCGGCCCCCGGCACGCACGTCGTCTACCTCGGCGACGGCGTGGCCGGCACGGTCGCCGCCGACCCGCAGGCCGCCGCCGTCAAGTTGGGCGAGGTCTACACGCTGGCCGCGAAGCCGGTCACCGTCCACGCCGTCGCCCTCGGCAGCAGCTTTGAGTCGGGGGTGCTCACGAAGCTCGCGTCGCTGGGCGGCGGGTCGAGCCGGCGCGTCGGCGGCGACCAGGGGCCGACCAAGGTCGCGCTCGACATTTTGGGCGAGGTTACCCGGCCGCCGGTGCGCAACGTCAAGGTCGCGTTCACCGGCCTCAAGACCGCACGGGTCTACCCGGAGACGCTGCCCAACCTGACCCCCGGCACGCAGCAAGTGTTGCTCGGCCGCTACCTCCCCGAGGGCGCGGACCAGAAGGGCGAAGTCGTCGTCACCGGCACGCAGGCCGGGCGCGAAGTCCGCTTCGCCGCGGCGGTCACGCTGAAGGACGCCGAGGCCGGCAACTCGTTCCTGCCCCGCTTGTGGGCGCGGTTGCACCTCGACAAGTTGCTCGAAGGCCCGCAGACGCCGGCGGTCCGCGACGACGTGATCGGGCTGAGCGAAGAGTTCCACATCATGACGCCGTACACGTCGTTCCTCGTACTCGAGAGCGACGCCGACCGGGCGCGGTTTTTGGTCAAGCGGCGCTTCGGCATCCGCGACGGCGAGCAGTTCTTCGCCGACGGCAAGGCGCAGGCGGCCTACGCGCTGGCGCGCGAGCAGGCGAAGCTCGCCGGCCTCTGGCGCGCCAGCCTGCGCCGCGAGGTGCTGAACCGCCTGGGCAGCCTCGACCGCAACCCGCTGGTCGCCGCACCGACCGCGGCAGTGGAGGGAGGGTTCACGGGCGAACCCATGCTGGGCCGCGCGGCGCGGACGCGCTCGCTGATGATGTCGGCGGGCGGCAGCGCCGGCGGCTACTCTTCCGGCATCCCCATGCCCGTGACCGCTGCGCCGCCGAGGCTGGGGAGCCCCCATCAGGATCGCCTGGCGATGGCCGGCGAGCAGAAGCCTGGCGAGGGTTTGGGCGAACGGTACACTGAACTCAACAGCATGGAGGACCTCGCGATAAGCGACCTCACCAACCCTGACATTGGCATAGACCCCGAGTTGGTGCCGGGGGGCGACATCGCGGAGGAGAGTCACATCGTGGCGGAGGCCCCCGTCGAGATGTTCAAAGCGATGCGGGGCCGCGGCGTGAGCAGGGGCGAGGGGATGGTGAGCTACGGCCGCGAAATCTTGTTCGCCGAGGCCATTCGGCAGGGAATGGAAAGACACTCCTACGGCTTCGTGCCGGTGCCGAAGTCGCCGCCGCCGCCGCCCCTGGTCTCGCCGCTCGACGCGCTGTTCCCCGGCGTGCCGGCGGTGCCGGACGATGCGGAGGCGAAGTCGCCGTGGGGCAAGGAGGCGACCGAGCTGGCGACGCTGGTCCACCGCCGGCCAGCGCTCGCCGCGCTGCCCGGCGCGCTGACGATCGAGCGGGCCACGCAGTACCTCAGCCCCCGCCGGGCGAACACCGAACACCGCACCACCGAACTCGTCAGCCCCAAGCGTTGGGCCTACCGCCACACCACCGACGCCTACGCCACGACCGTCGAGTGGTGCGACGGCCCGAGCCGCGTCACGGTGAACGCGGCGTACCACCTGGCGCGCCGCCGCGACGGCAAGCCGGCCGACCTGACCCACCCGGCGGTCAACGACTTCGACGCCACGATGACGCCGCTGTGGGTGCAGTACGGCGGCACCGCCAAGGTCGAGGCCGGGTCGGTGATCGTCGTCACGTCCGCCGACGGCCGGACCGCCGTCCGCGTCACGATCGACCCCGCCAAGAAGGTCGTCACCAAGGTCGAGTCGAGACTCACCGGGCAGCCCGAGGCGACGGTCACGACCTACGGCGGCTTCGTCTCGGTTCGCGGCCAGTGGTGGGCGACGACGATGGAGACGGCCCACGGCGACAGGGCGATGACCCGCATGACGCAGACGGTCGCCGAGACCGACGACGCGACCTTCGCCAAGGCGTTCGACGCGATGACGGCGCTGCTGGCGAGGTGCGTCGTGCAGCGGCAGCCGGTTCCGACGCTGGACGCCGCGCGGGCCGCCCACGTCGCCGCCAGGGCGACGACCGACGACCGCTTCGCGCTGTTGCGGCAAGCCCTGGCGTACCAGTCCTTCGAGCAGGCGAGCGCGGAACTCGACGCCATCGACAGGCTCGAGGCCGGCAAGCCGGGCCTGACCTGGCTCCGCGTGGCGCTGCACCTCACCAGCCGCCGCAACGAGGAGGCCCGCCAGCGGATGCTCGCCGCCGCGCCGGAGGTGCTCGCGCTGCCGACGCCGGGCGACCGCATCGCGCTGGCGCACTGGCTCACCCAACTGGCGAGCAACGTCGTGAGTCCCGGCGAGCTGCGCGAGCTGCGCGACCAGTTCGCCGGCCTCTACGACGCGATGCCGGTGAACCACCAGCACCGCCGCAACTGGGTCCAGGTCTACTACTACGGCCTGGGCGGGGCCGAGGCGGCCGCGTACCTCAAGGCCCGCGTCGCCCTGGACCCCACGGACTACGAGCTGCACGTCCGGTACCTGCGACTGCTCTACACCCGCGGCGACCGGGACGCGGCCTACGCCGGGCTGCGCGAGCGGCTCGCCGCCAAGGACGCCTGGGAGAAGTACGAGGTCAACCACTTCTACGACCTGCTGGCGGGGTTTCAGGAGGGCGA
>JANXTD010000106.1 GCA_025352585.1 Fimbriiglobus sp. | reverse complement strand
CCCGCCGCGGCTTGCAGCATGTACTCGACGGCGCGGCCGCAGGCCACCGGGCCGCCCGCCGACACCATCTGGTCGAGCGTCTGGCCCTCGACGTACTCCATGACGAGGTAGTGCATCTCGCCGAGTTGGGCCACGTCGAAGATGCGGACGATGTTGGGGTGGTCGAGCGCCGCCGCCGACCGGGCCTCGCGCAGGAACCGCTCGACGTTCACCTGGGCCACGGCCGACTTGTCCGGCGGCGTCAAGACCTTGATCGCGACCGGCCGGCGGAGGGCCTCGTGCTGGGCGAGGTAGACCGCGCCCATGCCGCCCTGGCCGATCTGGCTGCGGATGACGTAGCCCCCCAGCCGGAAGCCGCGGTACTTGCCGCCCATCAGGATGCGCGCCTGGAACGTCGTGAGCACGCCGTGCTTGACCAAGAAGCCGGCGGCCTGGCTCGGCTCCTCGGGCACCGGGCCGAGTTCCGCCAGCCGGGAGGACAACTCCTCGTCGGGCCAGATGCGGCTCTTGCGGAGGAGGTCGAGCAGGTCGAGCGTCGAAGTGGGGGACGCGGTGGCCATGGGCGAACCAGCGACAAAGGGGGGAGGTCGGTCGCCCCAACCGTAGGTCGCGTTCCGAGTCTGTGTCAGGCAAACGGCAAAAATCCCGCCCGACTCCCATTGACGCCGAGTCGCCGACGAGTCCGCGCCGGTCACGCCCCCGGTTCGCTCCAGCGCTTCAACAGCGCGTGCTCGACGCCGAGCTGGTCGCAGACGCGGCCGACCACGAAATCGACCATGTCGGCGATCGACTGCGGGTGCGTGTAGAACGCCGGCATCGCCGGCAGGATGACCGCCCCCGCCTCGGCCGCCGCGGTCAGGTTGCGCAACTGGATCAGCCCCAGCGGCGTCTCGCGCGGCACGAGCACGAGCTTGCGGCGCTCCTTCAAGTGCACGTCGGCCGCGCGGTGGATCAGGTTCTCCGAAATGCCGTGGGCGATCGCGGCGACGGTGCCCATGCTGCACGGGCAGACCGCCATCCCCGCGGTGAGGAACGAGCCGCTGGCGATACCCGCCTGGAAGTTGCGGAAGTGGTGGTACTTCAGCCGCGACAGGTCGAGGCCGTCGGCCGCCGGCCCGAGCAGAGCGACGGGGTCGAACTCCTTCTCGCCCAGATGCACCGTGCGGTCGAGCTCGGTGCGGAAGACCTCAGTCGCCGCCGGGCTGACCACGAGGTGCACGGTGCGGCCGGCGCGGAGGCAGAGTTCGACGAGCCGCACGCCGTAGGGCGAGCCGCTGGCCCCGGTGATGGCGACGACCAAGTCCCTGGCGGCCATGCGGAATCCCCAAGTGGTGCGTGCGAACGGTCCCCCCAATTGATAGACTCGGGGCCGGCCCCGTGGCACCGCCAAACCGGACGAACCCGTGCGAACCCTCACGCTGACACTGCTGGCGACCTTCCTCACGACGGCGAGCGCGCAGCCGCCGGCCGCCGCGCCGGCCTGGCCGCTCGACGAGGTGACGCTGCGCAACGGCGCGCGCTTCCAGGGGCTGCTGCTCAAGGAGACGCCGGCGGTGACCGACTTCCGCGTCGTGATCCGCAAGCCGGGCCGGCCGACGATGACGCTGACCACGTCGTTCGCCGCCCGCGAGGTCGCCACCGTCAAGCGACTCGGCGACGCCGACCGCGCGGCGTTGCAGGCCAAGCTCGCCGAACTCGACCCCCGCGGCGAGGGTGAGCGCAAACAAATGGACGCGCTCGAACTCGCCGACGCCGAGTGGCTCGGCAAGCCGGCCGGGGCACGCCGCTACGCCTCGGAGCGCTTCGTGCTCGTCTCCGGGGCGTCCGAAGAAGTCACGCGCCGCGCGGCGGTGCGGCTGGAGCAGATCTACGCCGCCTTCACCCGGTTCTTGCCGCCGCGGCGCACGCCCGAGCGGCCGACGACGGTCCTGCTCGCCGGCCGCGCCGAGGACTACCGCCAACTGCTGGGCCGCGACGCCTTGACCGTGCTGAACGCCGCGATCTACGATTCCGCCGCCAACCGCATCGTCTGCGGCAGCGACCTGCGCGAGTTCGACGAGCAACTGACCGCCAGCCGCGCGAAGCACAAGCTCGGCCGCGCGAAACTCGACGAGTACGAGGCCGAGGTGCGCGTCCTGTTCCGGCAGTCGAAGCCCGAACTCGACCGGCACCTGGCCGTGGTGCAGCGCGAACGCGAGCGGCTGCGCGAGGCCGACCGGCAGAACTCGCTGGCCTTCGACCGCGCCACCCGCCGGCTCTTCGCGATCCTGTACCACGAGGCGTTCCACTCCTACCTCGCCACCAGCGTCTACCCGCCGGCGACGCCCGAGGAGGTCCGCGCCGGCCGCGGGCCGGGCGAGTTGCCGCGGTGGCTCAACGAGGGGTTAGCGCAAATCTTCGAGACGGCCGTGGTCGAGGCCGGCGAGTTGCGCGTCGGCCACGCCGACGCCGAGCGCCTGGAGCGGGCGCAGGCGCTCTTCCGCGCCAGGCCGCCGTCGGTCGGCGAGGTCTTGCGCGCCGGCCCGGAGCAGTATTTAGCCGCGCACTCCGGCCAGAAGTCCGACGCGAGCCGGGCGTACCTGGTGTCGTGGGCGGTGACGTTCCACCTGACTTTCGAGCGCCGCGTCCTCGGCACGCCGGAGTTCGCGAAGTACCTCGAAACCGTCAACACCGGCGGCGACCCCGTCGCGGCGTTCGAGGCGTGGGTCGGCCAGGATCTGCCGGCGTTCGAGGCCGAGCTACGCGAAGCGGTGCTGCGGCTGACCCCCGACGGCCCGGCGAAGCGGTAGCGACTTCAAGGCTCCGCCGCAGGCGACTCTGGTTAGCCGGACGCGCGAGCGACGGGAGCAAGCCTCGGGGATAACGCTGACGGGGGAAGACAAAGCGGTCAACACCCACAAACACTGTCACCGAGGTTTGCTCCTAACCAGAGTCGCCTGCGGCGGAGCCTCCCGACCACCAACCCCACCGTGATCGCCACCCAGCAAAGCGTCGGCACCCAGTCGCCGAGCGCCGCGTAGATTGTGGAGCGCGTGTCGATCGGCACTTCGCCGCGGACGATCGCCGGCGTCGCCTTGCCCTTCGACCAGTCGGACAGGTCCGGCAACGCGATGACCTTGCCGTCGGGGTCGATGATCGCGCTGATGCCGGTGTTGACCGACCGCACGACACTGCGCCGAGCCTCGATCGCGCGGAAGCGGCAAATCGCGAGGTGCTGCTCGTGCTCCTCGGTGCCGGTGAACCAGCCGTCGTTGGAGATGTTCACCAGGAAATCGACATCGTGGCCGCGGCCAGACCAGGGGTTGTACTGCCGGGCCAGGTAGGGGTCGCCGTCCTCGTAGCATATCAAGACGCCGAACTTGAACGTCCGGCCCGGCTGCGCCGCGGCGGGGACTTCAAAGACGGTCCAGCGGCTGCCGGGGGTGCAACTGTAGTCGGCCTTGTACGGCGTGAAGGCTTGCAGCCACGACGACTTCAAGGGCACGTACTCGCCGAACGGCACGAGGTGCATCTTGTCGTAGCTCGCCACGAACTGCCCGTCGGGGCCGAGCAGCACCGCGGCGTTGAACTTGTCGGCGGTGTCGCGGTCGACGATTTCGAGGCGGTTCAGGCCGAGGAGCATGTGCGTCGGGGCGAAGCCGCCGAGGAACTGCCGGGCGAAGTTGCGCTGGTCCTGCTCGATCGCCCCGGTGAGCCGCGCCGTCTCGGGGTCGCCGGCCGGCATCCGCGGCGACGGCTGGTACCAGTCGGCGGGGAAGCAGGTCTCCGGCCAGACGACGAGGTCGGGCTTCGGCGAGCCGTCCGGCGGCTGGCAGGCCCGCTGCGCGAGCGGGTAGTACTCGCGCTGCAACGGCGAGACCGCGTCCGGCTTGGTCGGGTCGCCGGGCTTCATCTTTTCGTTCTGCGGCACGTTCCCCTGCACCGCCGCGACGCGCGGGCCGGCCGGGTACGGCGGGTGGCCGAGTTGGACGAC
>JANXTD010000104.1 GCA_025352585.1 Fimbriiglobus sp. | reverse complement strand
GAAGCGTGAGCGCCCGGAGTTCTTCAGCTTGAAGGCCTCCGGGCGCTCACGCTTCGGGCTCGCCAACACCACAGCTCCGAAGCGTCGTTAGCTCACTTACTTGACGTGCCTGGGAATCGGTCCGAAGCAGCCCATAATCATACCGACATTCGGCGGCGCTTCAGGTTTGAGGTTGCCGGGGTTCCGGTAGTAGACAGTGCCGTCGGTTAAGTACCCCTTTGGCACGGTAGGCGGCCTGTTGCCGAACAACTCTTCATTCGCCTTCTTCTGCATCTTCTCGGCGTTTTCGGGCGAGGTCAGGTAGTAGACGTTGTGCACGAACACCAGCTTGAGTCCGGCCATGTCCCCCAAGATTTCGAGGGCAGTGTAGAGCCGCACGTCGTCGAAGGAGACGGTGACGAGCGTCGGCTTGTCCTTCGCCTTGTCGGCCGCGATGTTCACGACGATGTTGGCCCCCGTTAGTCGCTGAAGTTCCTTGATGGCGTCGGGAAATGGCGTCTCCACGATTGACAGGCGGACGGGTTCGCCATGAATCTGTTCACTGATCCGTCGCGTATCGACGTCCAGAAAGTCGTTGTCGTCAACGACACGGCCTGGGATTGTGGGTGGCAGGAACGCCGGCCCGATCAGAATCTGCCCGTTGCGGACGCGGTACGAATGGTGCCCAGGGAGTTGGGCGCAAACGTCGTCCATCAGGTCCGAGAGGGGCAGGCGCGACGAGAAGCGTCCCACGAGTTCCGTCCCGAGAAACTTTTTCAGCATCACGCCAGGAGACTCGAGGCCCTCGTCGGTCGAGAAATGCACCCGCTTGTAGGCGGCCAAGTCGAGGCGGATTATGATCTCAGTCTCCGACTCGATTCGCTGGAGCAGAGTGTCAATCGTCAACCCTTCGAGATTCCCGGCCCGGATCGGCTTCGCCAGCGCGGCCCGGACCGCCTGGTCCGTCATCGCGGGCTTGGGTTCGGCGGGCTTCACCGCGACGGGCGGGCCGCCTCCTTGGGTCAAGCCGAAGCCGGCCGTCGCGAGGAGGCCGCCGGCAAGAAGTGCCGCGCCGACGAGTTTGGTCGTGGTGGTCATGGCTGTACTGACTCCGCTTGCGAGTGGGGAGAGGGCCATGACCGTCGCACACGGGTCGGAACCTCTGGACAGAGTTCCCGCGACCCGCACGCCAAAGTCACGCCCATTCCCGCGGAGTTTTCCCGGCAGGCGGCGGGAACGCCAGCTTTAGAAGCTGTCGAGCCAGAAGTGGTTGCCGCGGTGGTACTTCATCGGCGTCCACAGCTCGTACCGCCAGCCCGGCTCCAGGAACGGCGGGTAGGCCATGTACGCCGGCGGCTTCACGTACGGCTGCCCCTTCGTCTCCGGGTACTTCGGCGACTGCGCCGGCCAGTAGCTGTGCGGGAAGTACGAGTACGGGTAGTACGACATCCGCGGCAACGGCGGCTCGTCCGCCCGCGCGGCCGAACTACCCAGCATCAGCGCGGCCGTCGTGGCCAGCGCGAGTGTCATCAGAGTACGCATCGCGAACACACCTCCTGCGTGAATCGGTTTCCCACGGAGTATCAGCCTAACCGGCACCCCGGCTGAGCGCCGAACGGCCGGCGGGCGGCCGAAAGCGTAGAACAGACCCCGCGTTGTGACCGTCGTGCCGGACGACCCGCGCCTGCCGATCGCCCGACGCGACTGTGTCCCGCCGCGGGAATTCCGCGCGGCTCCCCTCAAGTTCGCCGACCGCACCCCATGACCGACCCGAACGCAGTCTACGACAACCCTCTCATTGCCCGCTACGCCGGGGCCGCGATGGCCGAGCGCTGGGGGCCGCGGCGGAAGTTCCGCACCTGGCGGCGGCTCTGGCTCGCCCTCGCCGAGGCCCAGCACGAACTCGGCCTGCCCGCCGACGACGGCGTCACCCCGCGCGTCACGCCGGCCCACTTAACGGAGTTGCGTGCCCACCTCGACGACATCGACTTCGCGCGGGCGGCGCACCACGAGCGCCGCCTGCGGCACGACGTGATGGCCCACATCGAGACCCTCGGCGAGGCCGCGCCGGGGGCGAAGCCGATCGTTCACCTTGGGGCCACGTCGTGCTACGTCACCGACAACGCCGACCTGATCCTGATGCGCGAGTCGCTCGACGCGCTGTGCGTGAGCCTGGCGACCGTCATCGACCAGTTGGCGACCTTCGCCGAGAAGTGGCGCGGTGAGCCGACGCTCGGCTTCACGCACTTCCAGCCGGCGCAGTTGACGACCGTCGGGAAGCGGGCGGTGCTGTGGGCGTTCGACTTCGCCCTCGACTTGCAGGAGCTCGAACGTCGCCGCGACGAGTTGCCGTTCCGCGGGGCCAAGGGCACGACCGGCACGCAGGCGAGCTTCCTGGCGCTGTTCCGCGGCGACCACGCCAAGGTGCGCGAACTCGACCGCCTCGTGGCCGCGAAGATGGGCTTCGCCACGACCTTCCCCGTGACCGGCCAGACGTACTCGCGCAAGCTCGACAGCATGGTCCTCGACGCGGTCGGCGGGGTCGCGCAGTCGGCGTCGAAGTGGAGTTGCGACCTGCGGTTGCTGGCCCACAAGCAGGAGATCGACGAGCCGTTCGAGACGGACCAAGTGGGGTCGAGCGCGATGGCCTACAAGCGCAACCCGATGCGGGCCGAGCGCATGTCGAGCCTGAGCCGCTTCGTGATGGGCCTGCCGGCGATGGCGGCGGAGACGGCGGCGACTCAGTGGTTCGAGCGCACGCTCGACGACTCCGCGGCGCGACGCTTGTACATCCCGCAAGCCTTCCTGGCCGCCGACGCGATCTTGCGGGTGGCCCAGAACGTCGCCGGGGGGCTGGTCGTCAACCCGGCGATCATCGCCCGGAACGTGCGCGAGTACCTGCCGTACATGGCGACGGAGAACCTGATGATGGCGGCCGTCGCGGCGGGCGGCGACCGGCAGGAGGCGCACCGGCTAGTGCGCGACCACAGCCACGCCGTGACCGCGCGCATCAAGGCCGGTGAGGGCCACGCCGCGGAGATCTTCGAGCGCCTGAAGGCCGAGCCGCTGTTCGCCGCCATCGACTTCGCCGGCGTGACGGCCCCCGCGCAGTTCGTC
>JANXTD010000098.1 GCA_025352585.1 Fimbriiglobus sp. | reverse complement strand
CCGGCCGTCCCGGAGCTGGCCGCGCAGGTCGTCCGCGGCCCAACGGAGGTCCGCGCCGCGGCGCTGGGGGCGCTCGCCCAGCTCGGCCCGGACGCGGCCGACGCCGTGGCCCCGCTGACCGCCCACCTGCGCGCCGGCAAGGACGCCGAGTACCGCCAGCAGGTCGCCGCCGCCCTCGGCGCGATCGGCCCGGCGGCCCGCCCGGCCGTCCCCGCGGTCGCCGCCCTGCTGCGCGACCGCGACGCGGCGGTGCGCCAGGCGGCGGCGACGGTGCTCAGCCAGATCGGGGCCGGGGCCGACGAGGCGGTCGCGCCGCTGGCCGCCGCCGCCCAGGATCGCGACGCCGACGTCCGGGAGGCGGCCCTGTTCGCGCTCGGCGAGATCGACCCCGGCAGCCCCGCGGCCGTCAAGGCGGTCGCCGCCGCCCTCCGCGACCGCGTCCCCGGCAACCGCCGCCGCGCCGCACTGATCCTCGGCGGCTACGGGGCGAGCGCCCGCGACGCCCTCGACGAGTTGAAGGCCGCCACCCGCGACCCGTCGGGGACGGTGCGGGAGGCGGCCCGAGAGGCCGTCGCGAAGGTGACGCGGGAGGCCGCCCCCCCCGCGCCGGTTAAAACCGGTAGTTGAACGTCACGGTCGTCTGGAGCGAGAACGGCCGCGGCCCGGTCAGCGGTGCGCCCGACGCGAAGCCCAGCGTCGTCCCCCGGCCGAAGGTGAAGTGCGCCCCGCCCAGGGCCGACACCGTGTCCGGGAACGAGATGTCCGAGGTCGGCCCCACGTTGCGGTCCCGGTGGTTCAGCGGCGTGTTGACGTGCAACTCGGCCACCGGCACCATCGACGACAGGAAGCCGTTCGGGTTGCGGTAGACGAAGTAGCCGACCGAGAAGCTGTTGGTCAGCAGCGTCACGTCCGAGGAGTCGGTCGGCACGACGATCGCCGAGAAGCCCTGGAGGAACGCGTCCCCGCCCAGGCCGGTCCGCAGGTAGCCGACGTACGGCTGGATCAGGGTCGGGTGGATCGACTCCCCGGTCAGGGTGTTCGACTGCGTCAGGCGGCCCGTCGGCGCGGTCACCGCCAGGCCCGCCGACAGGATGTCGCCGCTCTGGCGGTTCTCGGACAGCACGAACTTCGTGATGACCGTGAGGTCGCCCAGCGACGTGCTGCTGAAGCTCGGGTCGCTGCTAACGAACTGGTTGTACGGCAGGCGGATGCCGACCGACATTTGGCGGTCGGAGAACGCCTGCTCGTAGCCGAAGGTCTCCTGGTGGAGCGACAGCTTCGGGGCGTCGGGGCCGTTGATGCCGCGGAACAGGTTGTCGTAGAAGTTGTAGATGACGTAGGCCCGCGTCGTCGGCCGCGGCGTGTCGTTCTCGGTGATCTTGAACGTGCCGCGGTTCACCAGCGGGATCAGGGTGAGCCGCGCCGTGAGTTCGGGGGCGAAGACCTGCCCCGCCGGCGGGAGGACGTTGGTGACCGTGACTCCGGGCTGCCCCGGAACCGCCTGCGCGGGCCGGCCAGCCAGGAGTTCGTCCGCCGGGCGCGAGAGCAGAATGTTCGTGGCCGTGGTGCGGACGCCCGTGGCGGGGTTGACGAAGATCGGCGGCTGGCCGACGACCTGCCCCGTGGCGGAGTTGATGCGGACGGGCAGCGGCCCCGGCACGAACCCGCCGCCGAAGAGATCCCCGAACACCGCGGGGAACGCGGTGTCGGCGGCCGAGGTGCCCTGCGAGCCGGCCTGCGCGAGCGAGGCGTTGAGGTTCGACACCGGGGCCGGGGCCGGCGCGGCCGGCGGGGTGTTCGGGCTTCCCGGCGCGGCGGGGGGCGTCGGCACGGCGTTCGGGGGCGTGGTCCCTTGGGGCACGCCGCTCGGCGGCAGCACGCCGCTCGGCGGCAGCACGCCGGGCGTCTGCGGCGTGCCGGGCGGGCAGTACGGGGCCGGGGGGCAGTAGGGGATCGCCGCGGCCGGCGGCCAGTTGACGACCCTCGTGCCGCCGCTCGCCGGCACCACGTCCGGGGACTCGCCTCGGGACTCGCCGCCGGCGGACGCCACGCAGCCCGTGATCAATAGCAGTCGCGCGATCCTTCGCATTCCACGCTCCCTAACGACGGTGTTCAAGGTGGGCGACGCCGGCCACGATCCGTGCGGTCGGTGACAGTAGCCCACACTCAATTCATCGTCGGATGCCGGGCGAATCCTCCAAGGAAGCTAGGCATTATTTGTCGGATAAGGCCGGCTGGGGCGGTTGAAGAGGCTCCGCACACACGGGAGGGCAGGAGCCATCAGGGATTCCAAACGGAGCCGGGAAATATTTCGCACGCCGCTCCTTTTATCGTTGCAGCTTCGCGGTCAACTGTTACACTCGTTCGGCAGTGGGAACGGCTCGCCCGGTTCGGATTCGGCCGCGGAAGCTCCCCCGCCGCGCCAGGCACTCCCCTTGAGGTCCGCATGAATCCCTCGCTCCGCCGGCTCGCTTGCGTGGCCTCGCTCCTCGGCGTCCTGGGGGGGGCACGCCTCGGCGCGCAAGCGCCCGTGGTGCGGCTGGCCCGCGACGAGCCGGAGATCGCCGCCCAGGTCGGGGGGCGAACCGGGGCCTGCGACGCCCTGGCGTTCACCGCCGACGGCGCGACCCTGTTCGCCGCGGGCGACGACAAGGTCGTCCACCGCTGGGCGGTCGAGCCGGCCGGCCTGCGCGGCCAGTCGCCGGCCCGCTGGAGCACCTTCCGCGAGCAGCGTGGGGCGATCTTCGCGCTGGCGATCTCCCCGGCGCACGGCGGCCGCCGGGTCGCGTACGCCGGGTTCGGCAAACTGACGCCGGACGTGGTCGTGGCGGAGTTGACCGGCCGCGGCTTCGAGGTCGCCTACGGGCTGTCGCCCAAGGCCCCCAAGCCGACCCCCTACGCGGCCGCCGGCCACGCCGCCTGGTCGCTCGCCTTCGACGCGACCGGCAGCCGCCTCCTCGTCGGCCACGACGACGGCTCCGTCTGGGAGTGGGATGTCGCCGGGAGCAAGCCGGACCAGCCGGCGGTGCGGGCCGTCGCGGAGGCGGTGGCCCGGACGCCGACGGCCGACACGCGCGTCGTCTGGGTCGGCTACGTGCCCAGCGGGGAGTCGGCGTTCCTGCGCGGCGACGGCACCGGGTACGTCGTGCCCAAGGGCGGCACCGTCGCCGCGATGGCCCCGGCGACGTTCCAGGTGCCGGGGGGGCGGCTGAAGCGGGCCGCCTCCAGCGCGGACGGCACGGCACTCGTCGCCGTACCCGCGGCCGAGACGAAGGACGGCTCGAGCCTGACCGTCCTGGCGCTGCCGAGCGGGCGCGTGACCTGCGCCGTGCCGTACGCGCGGGGCCACCTCCCCGAGTCGGCCGCCCTCGACGCCGCCGGGCACCGGCTGGCCGTCGTCACCCGCGACTACGCCGCCGACGGGGGCAAACTCCCGTTCGCCCACGACCCGCCCGGCTCCGTCGAGGTGTACGACCTCACGCCGACCGGGGCGAAGCTGGCGGCGCGGGCGAAGACCGCCGTCGTGCTGGAGCGGGCCGCCTTCCACCCCAAGGACGCGCACCGCCTCGCGACCGCCGGCGGCCCCACCCACGCGACGACCCTGTGGCACCTCGACGGCGCGAGCTTGAAGCCGACTTACGACGACGGCGCGGTCAGCGTCGGCCGCGCCGCCTGGGCCGTCGGGGTGACCGCCGACGGCAAGCACCTCAGCGTGCGCGACGGCCGCGCGCCGACCCCGAGCGGCCCCAACGCCCGCGGGGCCGGCCCGTGGAGGTCGTTCGACCTCCAGCGCCGCACCTGGGTCGGCGGGCACGAGCCGGTCCCGCCCCTGGAAACCCACGGCGGCTGGCGCGTCGAATTCGACCCGGTCAACGAGTTCACCTGGTACGCCGTCGGGCCGCGCGGCGAGCGTCAGGCGCTGCCGCTCTCGCCCACGCGGGACGACCGCCCCTGGTGCTACACCTTCGTGCCGGGGCCGGGGCCGGTGCGGCTCGCGGTCGGCCACTACTGGGGCGCGAGCCTGTTCGAGCTGGCCGCCGGCAAGGGGCCGAGCCGCGTCCGCCGCTTCACCGGCCACGCCGGGGCCGTCGTCGCCATCGCCCCCGCCTTCGACGGCAAGGGGCTAGTCACCGCCGGCCGCGACCTGTCGGTCTGCTTCTGGGGGCTGGCCGACTGGCCCGACACGCAGCCGATCCTCGGGGCGACCTTCCAGGCCAAGGGGGCGGCCTTCGCCGTGGCCGACGTGACCCCCGGCAGCCCGGCGTGGGAGGCGGGGCTGACGGCCGGCGACCCGATCGCCCAGGTCTACGCGGGCGGCAGCCGGACCCCGCTGCCCCGCGCCGACTGGGAGCGGACCCTCGCCAACCCGACGCCGCACTCCGAGTTGGCGTTCGCCCTGACGCCCGCCGCCGGCAGCAAGGACTTGCGCGTCGCCAAGACGCAGGTGCTGCACCGCCCCGTCGTGCGATTCTTGCCGTTCCGCGACAACGAGTGGCTGATGTACCGCTACCGCGAGGGCTACTACGACCGCTCGACCAACGGCGACCGCTACGCCGGCTGGCTGCTGTCGAAGGACTCGGCGCACCTGCCGCCGGAGTTCTTCCCCCTGGCCCGCTTCGAGGCGCACCTGCGCAAGCCCGAGAAGCTCACCGAGGCGCTGACCCGGCTGACCTACGAGCCGGACAAGGTGATGCTGGCCGAACTCGTGCCGCCGCGCGTGGCCGTGGCCTCCGCCGCGCCCGACGCCGCCGGGGCGCGCGTCGTGACGGTCACCGTGACCCCCCACGCCCGGCCGGACGGCGCGGCCAACGCGGTGCAGCGGGTCGAACTCTGGCTGCGGGGCCACTACCGCGTCGGCATGCAGGTTCCGGCCGGGCCGTTCGTCCCCGGCGTGCCGTTCGTCGTGACCTTCGCGGTGCCGGCCGCCGACCTCGTGTCCGGCCCGAACAGCGTGCGGGCGGTCGCGCTGGCGTCGGACATGGCCTTCGGCACCGGCGCGACGACCCTGGTCGCCGCCCCGCGCCCCGGCGAGAAGCCGCGCAGCAAGCTCTTCGGCCTGGCGGTGGGGATCAACGAGTACGACGGCATCGGCCAGCCCAACTTGAGTTGCGCGGTGAAGGACGCCTCGCTCATGGTGACGATGTTCGCCCGGCAGCGGGGCGTGCGGTTCGCGGGGGGGGGCCTGGCGTCCCTCGAAGACGAGCAGGTGACCAAGAAGGGGATCGTCGATTCGATCCGGGCCGCGGCCCGCGAGAGCCAGCCGGAGGACGTGTTCATCCTGTACCTCTCCGGGCACGGCACCCAGGTCACCGCCCCCAAGCCCGGCGGCCCCGGCCGCGGCTGGCACCTCGTCATCCCGCGCGAGAAGGCGGGGGCCGACTTGGTCCGCCAGACCCCCCCTGAGCAGGCCCGCGCCTGGCTCTCCGCCGAGGAGTTCTTCCAGGAGCTGTCCCGCGTCAAGGCGCAGCCGATCGTCTTCATGGACAGTTGCCACTCGGGCGGGGCGACCGCGCAGGTCCAGAGCAAGAACGTGGTCCGCGACTTCCGACCCTACGGCGTCGGGCCGATCGTCATGGCCGCCTGCGGCGAGGGCGAACTGGCCTGGGAGAGGCCGGCCGGCGACCACGGCTTCTTCACCGCCACCCTGCGCGACTGCCTGACGACCGACTTCGCCACCGCGGACACTTCCAAAGATGGCCAACTGTCCATCGACGAAGTCTTCACGTACGTGCAACGCCGCGTCCTGCTCGACGTGGGGGCGGCGGGCAAGGTCGAGCAGAAGGACTTGATCCAGCGGCCGGTCCTGACGCCGGGGGCCGGCGACGTGAGCCAACTGATTCTCGCGGGGCAAGTGAAGAAATAGCCGACAGTTTACCGAAATCGACCGTGCGCTACGACGAAGATACTTGTACGCCGGCGACCGGACGCCTACAGTGGCATGAATCGATTAGGTGCGACCTTCTCCGGATCGTCCGGGCGGCGGTGGCGACCCGGCCGCACCTGAACCCTGCCCCCCGCCGCGGGGCCGCCCTCGAAAGGTGACGACGCGATGTCAAGACTCCTGATGACCCCCCTGGCGGTGGCCCTCGTGGGCCTCCTGGCTTGCCCCGGCGTGGGCCGGGCCGACAACATCGACCGCGTCATGCGCGAGGACGGCGCGGACCTCGCGGCCGCCGTCCGCAGCAAGCTCCAGACGAAAGTCGTCGCGGTGCTGAAGTTCCAGACCCAGATCGGCACCGCCAAGCCGTCGTTCACGACCGGCACCGAGAACCAGAAGATGGCCGAGCGGGTGCAGAACCTGCTGGTGGTGACCAACGACGACGCCAACCCGCTGACGGTGCTGGCCAACGCCGGCGAGGCCGCCGCGGCCAAGGCCCGCCACGACAAGCACCCCCTCGACTGGACGACGGAGGCCGGCCGCAAGACGCTCTTCGAGCTGAGCCTGCCGGTGCTGTGGAACCCCGCCGAGAAGAAGACCCCCGACGCCTACGTCACCGGCATCGTTCATGTCAGCGCTGACATGAAGGGCGCGACGGTCGAACTCGTCGGGTTCACCCGCGCGGCCCCCGGCAAGCTGGTCAAACTCGGCACCATCAAGAAGGAAATGGCCGCCGGCAAGGCGGTCCCGATCCCCGTCGATCGCGCCACGCTCGCCGACCTCGGCCAGTCGTTCGCCCTCTCGAAGCGCGTCCTGAGCCGCGCCAGCGTCAACAAGGGGCTGACCTCGCGCAAGCTCATCGACGACGAGGCCTCCGCCAGCGCCGCCGGCACCTCGCCCGACAAGCCCGGCACCGACGTCGCCCCGATCGCCCCGGCCGAGTCGCCGGTGCTGCTCGAGATCCTCTACGACGGCCAGCCGCAGGCCCCCACCGCCGACCCGGACAGCGCCCGCGAGGAGATGGTCGCCACCCCGGCGGACACCCAGAAGTTCACCTTCCGCGTCACCAACACCCTCGACTACCCCGTCGGGATTCTGCTGACGGTCAACGGCAAGAACACCATCGCCATCGACGGCGAAGACCTGGCCACGGCCGGCGACCCCTCCGGCTTCCGCCTCTGGGTGCTCAAGCCCGGCAAGAAGTACGACATCACCGGCTTCCTCAAGAGCGAGACCGGCACGTCGGCCCCGTTCAAGGTGCTGCCCGAGGACGAGTCGGCCCGCCTGTTCGACACGCTCGCCCCGACCTACGCCGGCCGCATCCAGATGAACGTCTACGGCAAACTGCCCCCGGCCATCACGCCCGGTAGTCTGCCCAAGGACCCGTCGAAGAACCCCGGCGGCGACGAGCCGGTCATCTCGATCGACACGCTGAGTGAAGACTCCCTGGCCTCGGCCAGCCTGGGCACCTCGCTCGAGAAGGTCGTCGCCAAGGCCAAGACCCCCGGCCAGGCGAAGCTGATCGCGAAGGGCACCCTGAACCTGACCACCGACTCCAAGGGCCACCTCAAGTCCACCGACAAGGCCAAGTCTCTGGCCAAGGGCCTCATCAGCAAGGGCCTCGTGGTCGAGTCCGAGCAGCGGAGCGAGGCCGGCAAGGTCGAGATCGTCCCGCTCCAGGCCGACCCGGAGCCGATCGCCAGCCGCACCATCCGCTACTACACCAAGGGCACGGTCGTCCCGATCGCCGCGCCGTAACAGGAAACCCCTCGTCGCGGCCCGACTGTC
>JANXTD010000089.1 GCA_025352585.1 Fimbriiglobus sp. | reverse complement strand
CAGAGCCGCGTCGAGTTCCTGCGCGAGATCGCCGCGAAGAAGCAGACGATCCTGCGCAGTGTCGCCAACCAGGGCAAGCTGACCGACGGCTTCGTCGAGGCGGTGATGAACGCCGAGCAGATGAAGCGGCTCGACGACCTGTACTTGCCGTTCAAGGCCAAGAAGAAGTCGCTAGCCTCGGAGGCCAAGGAGAAGGGCCTTGAACCGCTCGCGCTGGCCATCTGGGGCCGCGACCCCGCCATCGAGCCGCTGCCCGAGTTCCTCGCCGGCATGGTGGACCCGTGGAAGCAACTCCACGACGTGAACGACGTGACGACGGGCGTCAAGAACATCCTGGCCGAGCTGGTCAGCGAGCAGTCGGAAGTCCGCGGGTCGGTGCGGGCGTTCCTGTGGGACACCGCCGAGTTCGTCGCCACGCGCATCGAGACGGTCCCCGAGAGCAAGGGGGCCGAGTACCGCGACTACTCGAAGTTTAAGGAGGCGTGCCGCGTCATCCCGCCGCACCGCGTGTTGGCGATCAACCGCGGCGAGCGCGAGAACATCTTGCGCGTCCGCATCGACTCGAACCGCGACGAGATCAAGAACATCGCCCGGTTCCGCCTCGGCCTCGACGGCCACCCGCACCAGGCGTTCATCGAATCCGTCGTCCCCGACTCGGTGGACCGGATGTTGCTACCGTCGCTGGAGCGGGAAATCCGCCGCGAGTTGACGGAGCACGCCCAGGACCACGCGGTCGATATCTTCGCCCGCAACCTCGGCTCGCTACTCATGCGGCCCCCGTTGGGTGGGCGGCGCGTGTTGGCGATCGACCCCGGCATCCGCACCGGCTGCAAGGTGGCGGTCCTCGACGAAACGGGCACGATGCTCGAAGACGCCGTCGTCTACCCGCACCCGCCCCGCAAGGATGTCGCCGGGTCCAAGCGCAAGCTCGAACAACTCATCCGCAAGTACCAGACCAGTGTCATCGCTATCGGCAACGGCACCGCCTGCCGCGAGACGGAGCAACTGGTTTCGGACCTGATCGCCGAACTCGAAGAGCGCCGGCTGAACCCGCCGCCGGCCGCGTCGCCGATCCCGCAAGGGGCCGTCAGCACGCCGACCGCGACGACCCCGGTCATGGCAGAGCCGGAGGCCCCGGCCGCCGAACCGATGCCGGCGGCGACGACCGAATCGACCGACACCAGTGGCGTTGCCGAGACGACTTCGACCTTGCCGGGCGTGAACCTCGGCGAGACGGTGTCGACCTCGACCGCCGGCGAGGCGACGACTGCGATGACGCCGACCGCCCCGGCCCCCGCGCCGGAACCGCCCGCGCCGCCGGTCAGCCTCGACGGCCTCGACCCGGCCCCCGCCGACCTCGCCTACGTCATCGTCAACGAGGCGGGTGCGTCAGACTACTCCGCGTCGCCGACGGCCAAGGAGGAGTTCCCCGACCTCGACGCCACGACGCGCGGCACCATCTCGATCGGCCGGCGGTTGCAAGACCCGCTCGCCGAACTCGTGAAGGTCGATCCGCAGCACGTCGGCGTCGGGTTGTACCAGCACGACGTTCGCGCCAAGTACCTGAAGCTCTCCGTCGAGTCGGTCATCGAGTCGTGCGTCAACTCGGTCGGCGTCGATGTCAACACGGCGTCGGTGCCGCTGCTGCGGCACGTCTCGGGGCTGAACCAACTCGTCGCCCGGCAAGTCGTCGAGTACCGCGCCGCCAACGGGCCGTTCAAGTCGCGCGACCAACTCCGCAACGTGCCGCAACTCGGCGACATCCGCTTCACGCAGGCGGCGGGGTTCCTCAAGATCCCCGGCGGCGACGAGCCGTTCGACACCACCGCCGTCCACCCCGAGAGTTACGAACTCGCCCGCAAGGTGCTCACCGAGTTCGGCTTCGCCCCGGCCGACCTGAACGACCGCGAGAAGTTGAAAGACCTCCGCGAGAAGCTCAACACGATCACGCCCGAGGAGATGGCGACCAAGCTCGAGGCCGGCGGCCCGACGGTTCGCGACATCTACCACGCCGTCGCCCGGCCCGGCCGCGACCCGCGCGAGGACCGGCCGGAGCCGATCTTCCGCAAGGGCGTGCTGAAGCTCGAAGACCTGGCCCCCGGTATGGAGTTGCGCGGCGAGGTGCTCAACGTCGTCGATTTCGGGGCGTTCGTCGATGTCGGCCTCAAGGACAGCGGCCTGGTTCACATCAGCCAGATGGCCAACCGCTACATCAAGTCGCCGTACGACGTGATCTCCGTCGGCGACGTGGTGAGTGTCTACGTCATGACGGTCGATCCCGAGCGTCGCCGGGTGTCGCTGTCGATGATCCCGCCGGGCACCGAGCGCAAGCCGCAGGAGCGCGGCGGCGAGCGGGGCGGCGACCGCGCCCCCCGTCAAGACCGCGGCCCGCGCCCGCCGCGTGGCCCGCGCCCCGACGGCCAGCCGGGTCAACCGCAACAACAGGGCGACCGCCCGCCGCAGCCGCAAGGCGACCGGCCCCCGCAGTACCAAGGGGACCGCCCGCCGCAACAGTTCCAGGGCGACCGGCCGCCGCAGTTCCAGGGGGACCGCCCGCCCCAGCGCTCGTTCGCCCCGCGCCCCGGTGGCGGCCAGGGCGGCCCGCCCGGCGGCGGTCAAGGTGGCGGTGGGCAAGGTGCCCCGCCCGCGCGTCGGCCGAAGCCCGGCACCCCCGGTGCCCCCGGCTGGCGCACCGGCGGCAAGCCGCCCGCCCCCAAGGCCCCGCTGCCCGGCGCGACGCCAGTCGAAGGCGCGGCACCCGGCACACCCCCGGCCGCGCCGAAGAAGCCGGCCCCGCTGAAGCCGCGGGCCGCGATGAAGCTGAGTGACGAGCAGAAGGGCGGCAAGTCGGCGCTGAACTCGTTCGCCCAACTCGCCGCGTTCATGAAGAAGGAAGAGCCGAAGCCCGCCGAAGAGGCGAAGCCGGCGGAGTAACGGCAAGCCAAAGGTTTTGTTAGCCGGACGCGCAAGCGACGGGAGCAAATCCCGGTGGACGACGCTTTCGGGGAGGACTGTTTTGTCCTGCCCAACATGCGTTGTCGATTGGGACTTGCTCCCGTCGCTTGCGCGTCCGGCTAACAAAACCTCCGCTCAAAACAGTTCGTAGACGTGTTCGCCGCCGTGGGCCGGGTTGCCGATCAGCACGAGGTTCCGCGAATCGATGACGAAGTCGAGGTGTTCCAGCGGCAGTTGGCCGATCAGCACTGGCACGCTGTCGGGGACTTCCATCACGTCCATCGTGCAGGTTCGCCCCTGGATCGTCAGGCGGACCGCCTCGTACATCGACGCCTCGCCCAGGCCGATGCTGCTGGTGACGCGCTTCGTGGCGGTTCGACTCAGGCCGAGTTCGTGGATCATGCGCGTCGGCAGCGACAGCAGGGTCGCCCCGGTACCGACGAGGGCGTCTGTGACCACGACGCGGCGGACAAGTTCGGCGAGCAGCAACCCGCGATTGGCCGCCCAAAGGTCCTCCGCGTTCTCGATTAACGCCTCGGTGACGATCCGTTCCATCGTGGCTCCTGTTCGGCACAGTGTACTCGACCCGACCTCCGCCTGCCACCGCGGATTGCCCTTGCGGTCCGTCCGCGCGGCGGGGCATACTCTGGCACCGCCACGAAACCGCAGGGGAAGGAACCCATGACTGTCTCGACGCACCTCCGTCCGCTCGCCCGCGACCTCCGCCGCGCCGCGTCCCGCCTCGGCCTCGTCACGCCGGCGCGCCGGCGCGCCGGGACCACCCGGTTACGCCCGCCGACGTGGCCTGGGTCTACCGGATGTTCCTCGGCCGCCCGCCGGAGAGCGACGCGGTCGCCGCGCGGCAGGCGTCGCGCCACGACACGGTCGAGTCGCTGTGCCGGTACGTCGTCAACTCGCCGGAGTGCGGGGAGCGGTCGCGCCGGGTCGTCGCGGCGGCGCTGATGAATCAGGGCGAGGACGAGGTGTCGGTGTCCGACCACGACCTCGTCCGCTCGTTCAAGGCGTACCGCGGGCTGGGCGAGGCGGGCTTCGTCACGGACTTCCTGGGGACGAGGACCCGCGTCGGCTTCGTCAACGGCCTGCAAGCCCGGAGCGGGGAAGTCGAAGGCCTCCCGATCCCCGGCAACTTCCACGCGTCGGTCACCGAGTGGGCCGGCACGCTCCGCGCGGTCGCCGAGGCCAAGGACGAGTTCGTGGCCGTCGAGTTGGGGGCCGGCTGGGGGCCGTGGCTGACCGCCAGCGCCGCCGGCTGCCGCCAACGCGGCATCGACCGGGTGAAGCTCGTCGGCGTCGAGGCGGCCGCGAGCCACGTCGAGTTCCTGCGCGACCACTTCGCCGACAACGGCCTCGACCCGGACGCGCACGCGCTCCTGCACGGGGCGGCCTCCGCGACCGACGGCTTCGTCGAGTTCCCCGAACTCGACGACCCGGCCTGCGACTACGGCGCGACGCTGCACGTCCAGGACCCGCTGCTGCACCGCGTCGTGGGCAACGGGGCGTCCCGCGTCGCGGCCTACTCGATCCCGACGCTGCTCGACGAGTACCGCCGCGTGGACCTGATCCACATCGACATCCAAGGCTCCGAGGGCGAGGTGGTCGCGGCCGCCCGGTCGGTCCTGAGGGCCAAGGTCCGCCGGCTGGTCATCGGCACGCACGGCCGCGCGGTGGAGCAGCGGCTCCTTGAAGACCTGTCGGCCGACGGCTGGGCCTGCGAGACCGACCACCCGTGCCGCTACTCGCCGTACCAGGGCGGGCTGGGCCTTGCCGTCGATGGCTGCCAGGTCTGGCGCAACGACACGGTGTGAGCAGTGGGGCCAGAACCCCGGCCCTCGCACCCGCCCTCACGAGAGCAGTTCGCGGATCGGCTCGCCGTCGTCGAGGACTGGCACCGGGCGGCCGCCGGCGTCGGGGAAGCTGGTGCCCTTGGCGTCGAGGCCGAGGTGCCGGAATACCGTCGCCCACAAGTGGTTCGGCTTCATCGGCCGGTCCTTCGGCGTCTCGGCCTTCGCCGTCGTCGAGCCGATCGCCTGGCCCATGCGGAAGCCGCCGCCGCTCACCACGACCGACTGCGCCTGGGGCCAGTGGTCGCGGCCCGGCCGGCCGGCCTTGTATTCGAGCTTGGGCGTGCGGCCGAACTCGCCGGTCACCACGAGCAGCACCTTCTTGTCGAGGCCGCGGGCGTACAGGTCGGTGATGAGCGCCGACACCGCCTTGTCGAGGTGCGCGAGCTTGTGCTTCGTGTCGGTGAAGATGTTGCAGTTGACGGCGTGCGAGTCCCAATTGTAGGTGCAGTCTTTCGCCATGTCCTGGCCGCGCGGCGTCGCGTTCTCGAGCACCATCGTCACCCACTGCGACCC
>JANXTD010000026.1 GCA_025352585.1 Fimbriiglobus sp. | reverse complement strand
CGACAAAGTTTGGGGTCAGCGACGGTACAGTCAATCGGCGTCAACCTTGACCCCGCCCGGTTCGACCCTCGCTCGCGCGTCGGGCTAACAGGAATCGCCTGCGGCGGAGCCTTGAACCCCTGCCACTCACTTCACCGCATGCACCGTCATCGTCGTCAGGCCGGTGACGCTGCCGCCGGCGGCGGTCTTGAGCCGCACGCCGACTTGCAACTGCATCACCGGCTGCATCCCGGCGAGCGTCAGTCGCACCGTCTTGCCGTCGGGGAGCAGCGTCGCGGCGGTCACCGGGACGGTGTCCTGGCCCTCGGCCTTCGGGTCGCTGACCTTGTAGCGCTTCGAGCCGTACTCGGCGGCCCAGCGGTAGTTCCACCAGGCCGCTTTGTAGCCGCTCAGGTCGGCCACACTCGCCGCGTCGAGCGGTTCGCTGAACGCCAACTCGACGCCGTCGGGGACGACCTTCATGCCGACCACGGCGTGCATCGGCTGGCCGGTGTAGCGTAGGCGTTGCAAGCAGCCGTCGGCCTTCGCGGCGGTCTGCCAGCCGTTGAGGCCGCACACGTACAGGTGCCCGTCGGTCGGGTGGAAGCGGCCCCGGCAGACGCCCGACAGGAAGGTCACGCCCAGGTCCCACGCCCCGCCCTGCGTCACGGTGTGACTCGTGTCACGCAGCAAGACGAACGGCTTGCTGCGGCCGTAACTGAAGTGCAGCGGCAGCCCACCGAGTGGGCCGAACGCCCCCGGCGGCACCCAGACCTGCCCCCCGGCCGAGTTGTCGGTTTCGCGCGGCAGCCAGCACAATGGCGGGTCGTAGGTCGTCGGCGGGGTGGGGCGGTGGTGCGCCCGGAAGTCGCCGTAGAAGCCGCCCGGCTTGTACTCGTCGATGCGCGTCGCCGGCATCCAGTTGCCCTCCTGGTCGGCCCCCGTAATGACGCCCGTCGGCGAAATCCCGAGGCCGATGGGGTGCCGCGTGCCGGTGGCGAAGACCTCGCACTTCGTGCCGTCCTTCGCGATCTTCATGACGCAGCCGCCGTCGCTCAAGTGCGTGTCGCCGGTCTTGTGGAAGTAGAAGTTGCCGGCCGGGTCGGTCTCGAGGCAGGTGTCGTAGGAGTGCTCGCCGCCGCCGCAGTGCCACCGGTTGCAGACGTTCTCGTAGAAGTCGGCCTCGCCGTCGTTGTTGCGGTCGTGCAGCCGGGTGAGCTGGCCGCGCTCCAGGACGTGAACCTTGCCATCGACGACCTTCAAGCCCATCGGCTGGTACATCCCCGCCGCGAAGCGCCGCCACGAGCAGGTGCCAGCCGCCTCGTCCACGGTGACAACCCACACGTCGCCGTGCGCGGTACACACGGCGACGCGGCCGTCGGGGAGGAAATCGACGCCGGTGCAGAAGAAGAGCGCCTTGAAGCGGTTGTCGTGGGGGATGGTCAGCGTGTCGAGGGCGAACGCTCCCTTGGCCTCGCCGCGGACGAGCTTCGTGACGATCGGGTCGCCGAAGCGGGCGGGGCCGGTAGACGGAGCCTTGGCGAACGCCTCGGTCTCGGCCGACCCCGCCGAGTTGACGCGGCCGAGCTTCTTGTGACCGCCCGCGGTGTAGGCCCACGCCACCCCCGTCGGCGTGTGGTACAACCCGTGGAACTCGACCGTCGGCAATGTCGATTCGACGCCGGGTGTCACCGACACCGCCTTGCCCAGCGGCGACGGCGTGTTCAGCAGCCCGAAGCGCTTGGCGCTGATCGTCAAACCGCCGGCCCACTGGCCGACGACCTGGCCCGTGCCGCGGTCCAAGACAACCGTGCCGAACTCGCCGAGTCGCAGCGCCGTGCCCCGGTACACGAGGTGGTTCTTGCCGGCGGCGTCGGCGTACTTGATCGTGGCGTTGAGGAACGGGCCGGTGTCCATCACCTGGAAGCGGGCGTCGTCCCACTGCGGGTCGCGCCGCGTCTCCCACGGCTCGACCTGCCCCGTGGCCGGCCGCGGGGTCCAGTCGTCGAGGTCGACCTTCGGCGGCTCGGCGGCAACGAGCAACGGCGTGAGCAACAGCAGCGCGAGCGGACGCATCCGGGGGACTCCGGGGGGTAAAGTTCCCAGACGAGTCTACCCGACCGCCGGCGTCAGCGCGTCAGGCAATCGAAGGCTTCGCGGTACTTCGCCGCGGTCCGCTCGACGACCTCGCCCGGCAACTCCGGCGGCGGGCTGGCCTTGTCCCAGGTCGTCGTTTCGAGCCAGTCGCGCAG
>JANXTD010000010.1 GCA_025352585.1 Fimbriiglobus sp. | reverse complement strand
GGCATCGTGTCGGCGTACTTCGGCACGCGGGTCTGAAGCAGTAAAAATTTAGCCGCAGGGATGCAGCAAAACGTTACGCAAAGCTCTTAGCGCACCAGCCCGCGGGTGCGGAGGTAGCCCAAAATCAGCTTCTCGAAGGGGACTTGGTTGCTCGTGAAGAGGTACGACATGCCGCGCTTCGTGCAGAACGTGTTCAACGCCCCGCGGTAGGCGGCCAGTGTGCGCTGATAGCGGGCCAACAGTGGGGCGCTGATGGTCACCTCGGCCTCGTCGCCGTCTTCGAGGTCGGTCAACTTCAAGTCCCCCGTGTAGGGCGGGTTGACCTCCTCGTCGGCGAGAATCTGGATGGCGTACACGTCGAGGTTGCGAGCCGCCAGGTACTTCAAGCCGTCCTCGTAGCCGTCCTTGTCGAGGAAGTCGCTCAACACGAGAGCGACGCCTTGGCCCTTGGCCCGGCTGCTGAAGCCGCGCAGCGCCTTGTTCAAGTCGCCGTGCTCGGCCGTCGGCATCGACTCGATGTGGCGCATCATCCGCCACAAACTCGGCCGGCCGCGGAAGGCCGGGGCGCGCGGCGACTCGCCGGGGCCGCCGACGCCCTCGACGACGACGCGGTCCATGTTCGCCAGGCCCAGGAACCCCAGCGCCGCGGCGACCTGCTTGGCGTAGCGCAGCTTCGAGGGCGTGCCGAAGTCCATCGACTTCGAGTTGTCGATGAGTAGGTAGACGTGCAGGTCCTCCTCCTCGCGGTAGAGCCGCAGGAAGAGCTTCTCGACGCGGCCGAAGACGTTCCAGTCGAGGAAGCGGAGGTCGTCGCCGGCGGTGTAGGGCCGGTAGTCGGCGAACTCGGAGCCGCGGCCCTTGCGCTTGCTGAGCCGGTCGCCCTTCATGCGCCCGGCGAGCACCTTTTTCGCCGACAGCTCGAGCTGTTCGAGTCGCTTGAGGAAGTCACTCGACAGCAGCGGCTCGGCGGCGGGGTCGTTCATTTCAACAGTGTACCGTCCCGCCGCGGCCGACGCCAGCGACTCACTTTCACTTGACCCGCTCCGCGACGATCACATCGATGCCGGGGGCTGGCGCGAGGGTCGCGGGGCGCTCGGTGTCAGTCCGGAACTCGTTAAGCGGGAATTGCAGGCAGAGCCGCAGGGTGTCGCCCTTGACCTCGTAGAGCGCCGGGACCATGTGCAGGGCGGGCAGGTGCAGATCGACCGCCCCGCGCGCACCGCCCGGCTCCAGGTCGAGGCCAAAAGTCGATACGGCGTTGGAGGTCT
Source organism: Fimbriiglobus sp. (assembly GCA_025352585.1). Classification (GTDB taxonomy): domain Bacteria; phylum Planctomycetota; class Planctomycetia; order Gemmatales; family Gemmataceae; genus Fimbriiglobus. The sequence continues at coordinate 12,987 of JANXTD010000010.1, read as the reverse complement.
TGTTGATGGCTATCGTCCAGGTCATGCAGAAGTCGGTCACGCGGATCTCGAAGCTGCCAAGTTGCGCGGGCGTCAGTTTGCTACCCTCGCGGGCGACCACGCGCCAGCGGCCTTGCAGCGCCTTGGCCGCCTCCAGGGCCGACGGGCTGGGCGGGAAGCTGCCGTTCGACACCGACACGAGCTTGCAGTCCCGCAACACGACCCGCTCGGCGATGGGGCCGCTCGGCGTGATGCTGCGCCGGGCGACGCCGCCCTTGACGCGGACGACGTGGTTGAGCCGGACGCCCTCGAACTCGCGCGAGCCTTCCGGCAGTTCGCAGTCGAAGTGGTACAGCGCGTCCGGGCCGCCGGTGACCTTCTTGAGACTCGCAAGTCGCACGTAGCGGACCCGGTCCCCCGGCGCGGGCGTGGCGTCCGGCCAGGCGATCACGACGCCGTCGATCGTGACCGACGGCGCGGCCGGCACTTTGGCGATGGCGTCCGGGTCGGTGAGGTAGGCGGTCGGCGGCTTGAAGGTATTGACATACACCTTGCCCCTGGAGGCCTCGGCCCACCCGGCCGTGAACGCCGTCACCAGCGCGTTGCGGTCCAGCAGGTGGACAGCGCCGTCGTAGTAGAGCACGGGGGACTTGCCGTCGGTGAACCGCAGGGCCTCGACGGGGAGGGTTTTGGCGTCCGCGCTCGGCTCGTCGGGCTGGGTCCACGGTACGCCCTGGGTGGTGACGAACACCGCACCGGTGTTGCTGCTGCCTTCCATGATCTGCGGGAGGCTTATTCCCTTCGACCAGTCCCAGTATGGGGCCTTGCCCACGAAGACCCGGTAGTGGGTTAGGCCCCCCGCGCCCGCGGCCCCAGGTGTGGCGTAGACCGCCGGCATCTCGGCGACCAACTTCTTGTTGTTCTCGCTGTCCCACGGCTCGTCGAACTTGAACCGCGCGTGCAACTCTTTGTTGCCGAGAAACGGAAGAATTGCCACGCGCCAGCTCAGCAGCCGCCGGCCCGTCTTCGGCTCGACGATCGCAGCGGCTGGGAACTTAAAGTTGTTGTCGTGATGGTCGAAGAGGGCAGTGCTAATCGTTTTGAGGTTCTTCGTGTCCGCCGCAACGGTGTCGGGCGTCAGGACGGCCGGTACCGCGTAAGTATCGCCTATCGGAGTGCTGGAGGGTTCGGCTGGCTTCTTACTACAGCCAGAGGAGAAGCCGACCCCGAACGCGAGCAAGACGCCAAGGAGAGTGGAACGCCGCATACTTGTGACACCTGATGGGAGAGGACCAAGCTACGGTAATCGACCCGACGACGTGATGCCACGACAATTCAGCGACGCTCCCGCGCCATCAGCCACGCCGTCGGGCCGAGGACCATGCCGGTGCCGACCAGCATCACCGGCGTGACGGCCTTCCAGCCGAACGCCGCCTCGAACGCCATCACCATGACGACCTGCGACAGCCCCACGACCGCCACCCGCGTCGCCCGGCCGCGGCTGAAGGCGAGCGTCAGGAAGACCTGGCCGATCGTCGCGGTCAGGCCGACGGCAAGGATTTCGAGCCACACGTCGAGGTGCCGGTACCAGCGGGGGTCGCCGGCCGCGTCGAGGTCGAGGCCCAGGCCGTCGGAGAGGAACCACGCCACGCCGCCGAAGACCGCCGACACCGCCGAGAAGTGCGTCACGATGGCGAACGGGGCGATGCCGCGGAGGCGGTTGAGGCCGAGCATCGCCACGGCGGTGAAGAACGCGGCGAACAGGGCGCACAGCGCCGGCCAGGCGCGGAAGCCGTCGCCGTGCGGTTGCACCGCCACCGCGACACCGCACACCGAGAACGCAATCGCGAGCGCGACGCCCCAGGTCGGCCGGTCCTGGCCCAGCGGCCACGCCAGGAGCGCCACCCAGATCGGCGAGGTGTTCGTCAGCGTCAACACGTCGGTGACGTGCAGGTGCGACAGGGCGTAGAAGGTCGCCACCATGCTCGTGCTGCCGGCGAGGCTGCGGACCCACAGGCTGCGCGACGAGAAGGCGACGAGCTTGGCCCCGGTGCCGAGGGCGAGGGACGCGGCGAAGGCCGTGGCGACGACACTGCGGACGAAGCAGACGACCGTCCAGGGGCACGACGGCGTGCCGGCGTCGTCGATCGGCCGGCCGAGGTCGTGGGTGATCAGGCCCATGACGGCGAACCAAAGGCAGCCGCACAGGCTCCAGACGTAGGGTTGCATGCCGCCGCGCGTCCGGGGCGTCGGCGGCTCCGCGGCGGGGGTCGGGGTCGGCAAGACGGTCGAATCAGTCATGGTTTTGAGATACGAAAACGGCCCCCGCGAGCCAGCGCCGGCCGTATACTGTCGCACCCGCCCCGACGTGAGGTCCGCGCGATGATGTACCCCTCCGGCACCTGGCGCGGCTTCTGGGAACAGCGGCTGTTCGGCCGCCAGGAGATGAGCGCGTTCGAGCTGCACTTCCGCCCCAACGGCGAGGCCCGCGGCCAGGGCCTCGACATGGTCGGGCCCTTCACGTTCGCCGGCAGCGTCTTCCCGGTCACCGGCCACGTGACGCTCGTGAAGCAGTACCTCGGCAAGCACAGTGTGAAGTACGTCGGCCAGCCCGACGGCGAGGGCTGCATTTTGGGCACCTGGACGATCGACTTCCGCAGCGGCGGCACGGGCTTCCGCGACACCGGCAGCTTCCTGATGAAGCCCGACCTGCCCCCGCCGACCGGCGACGAGCCGATCGTGCGGATGGGTAAGTCGTAGTACAAAACAATCCATTTTGCCGCAGTGACGCAGAGGCGCGGAGAAAGGCAAAAATCCGAGTGTTGCTTCACAGAGTGGGAGTCGTCACCAGTTGGTGACGACTTCTTAAACTTGAATTTGGTTTTCTCTGCGTCTCTGCGGCAAAACTGCTTCTGCCTTGAGGTTCCTCACGCATCATGTCCAACCCTTCGGTCGTCGGTATTGACCTCGGCACCACGTTTAGCCTCGCCGCGCGCATGGTCAACGGCCGGCCGGAGGTCGTGCGCGACGCCGACGGCGTGGCGCTGGTGCCGAGTTGCCTCAGCTTCCACGACGACGGCACCGTGCTCGTGGGGAGCGCGGCGCGGGCGCGGGCGATGTCGGACCCGGAGCACACCATCTTCAGTGTCAAGCGGCTCATGGGCCGGACGCTCGCCGACCTCGGGGCCGACCTGACGCTGATCCCGCACCAAATCGTCGAGCGCGAGCAGGCCGACGGCCGCAAGGTGCTGCGCGTTGTGCTCAGCGGCCGCGAGCACACGCCGGAGGAACTGTCGGCGATGATCTTGCGCGAGGTCCGGCGGCGGGCCGGCGACCCGACGAAGGCGGTCATTACGGTCCCGGCGTACTTCGACGACGCCCAGCGTCAGGCGACCCGCGACGCCGGGCGCATCGCCGGGCTGGACGTGCTGCGCATCGTCAACGAGCCGACGGCCGCGGCCCTCGCCTACGGCCTCGACCGCCTGAATGCGGGGACGGTCGCGGTTTACGACCTCGGCGGCGGCACGTTCGACTGCTCAATTTTGACGCTGCAAGACGGCGTGTTCAAGGTGCTGAGTACCAACGGCGACACCCGCCTCGGCGGCGACGACTTCGACCAACGGCTCATGCAGCACTACGCCGCGAAGTCCGGACTCGACCTGACCGCGCGCGACCCGCTGCTGTTGCAAACCCTGCGCGACGCGGCCGAGCGCTGCAAGATCGCGCTGAGCACCGCCGACGCGGCGACGATGGCCGTGCCTGGGCGTGAGCCGTTGACGGTGACGCGGGCGGAGTTCGAGTCGCTAATCCTGCCGCTGGTCGTGCGCAGTATCAACAAGTGCCGGGCCGCCTGCCGCGACGCGGGGATCGAGCCGAAGTCGGTGCTCGACACGGTGCTCGTCGGCGGGTCGAGCCGGGTGCCGCTGGTGCGCCGCCTGGTCGCGGAACTGTTCGGCAAGGAGCCGCAAACGCACCTCAACCCCGACGAAGTCGTCGCGATGGGGGCCGCCGTCCAGGCCGACATCTTGACAAGCGGCAAGCGGACGTTGCTGCTGCTCGATGTCGTGCCGCTGTCGCTGGGCATCGAAACCCTCGGCGGCGTCGTCGATAAGCTCATCTACCGCAACACGACGGTGCCGTGCCGGGCGACGACGCGGTACACGACCTTCGTCGAGGGCCAGACGGCGGTGAAGCTGACGATCTTCCAGGGCGAGCGGGAACTGGCCCGCGACTGCCGTCGGCTCGGCGAGTTCACCCTCGGCGGCATCCCGCCGATGGCCGCGCAAATGCCGCAACTCGACGTGACATTTCTCGTGAACGCCGACGGCATCTTGACCGTCTCGGCCGTCGAGCAGCGCAGCGGCCAGGCGGCGTCGGTCGAGGTCAAGGCGTCGCACGGCCTGTCGCAAGACGAGGTCGAGACGCTCGTGCTGGAAAGCGTCGAGCACGCCCACGCCGACTTCCGGGCGCGGCAGTTCATCGAGCTGACCAACACGGCCGACGCCGACCTGCGGCACACGACCAAGGGCCTCGCCGCCGCCGGGGAAACGCTGACTCCCGAGCAGTTGTCGGCGATCGACGGGGCCGCGGCCGGGTTGCGGGCGGCGATGAGTGGGAGTGACGTGCCGGCGTTGCAGGCGGCGTCGGACGCTTTTAACGCGGCGACGACCCCGCTGGCGGAGGCGCTGATGAACGCCGCGGCGAAGCAGCTTTTCGGCGGCCAATCGACCGACCGCCTCGACGCGGACAACCTGTAGGGGGCGAGACGATGGCACTCGGCTGGCGCGACGCGCGCGACCTCGGCGAATTGATGTTCGAGAAGCACGGCAGCCTCAACCCGCTGACGGTGCGCTTCACCGACCTGCACAAGTGGGTGACCGAACTCGACGGCTTCACCGGCCCACCGGCGGAGTCGAACGAGAAGCTGCTGGAGGGCATCCAGATGGCGTGGTACGAGGAGTGGAAGGACGCCCAGGACGCCGACTAAAGCCGCTGGTTACAGCGGGTTTCACGACCGCGTAGCGGTTGTGGCTCCGCATCGAAGGTTGCGTAGGCCGGGTACCCACAAGGGGCACCCCGACATTCCATCTGCGGTGTAGGGGTGCCCCTTGTGGTACCCGGCCTACGCAACCTCGCGGGAACGCGACACCCGCTCGAAGCCTGCTCCGACAACACTCGCTTGCGGCGGGGCCAAAACGAACGCGACGTTCCCTCCAGAACGTGGCTCCCTATCCGGAACCGGCCGGCGGACGAATTTCCCCCGATTACCCAAAAATCGGCGCGGGGTAGTAGAAGTGCCCGCGTCGCGCCGGTTATGAGTAGCTTTGACCCGCGACCTGCCCGCCAGCCAGCCTCTCCAAGTGCCCCTCGGCGCGCGAGCGGCTGCGTGGCCACCGGCCGCGGGATCTGGCGAATCCTCGCCTCTCAGACCCCCCTCCGGAGAGTAGTCATGCTGCTTGGTGCCGTCCCGACGCTGGACCTGTTCCAGTACAACTTGGTGGACAACTTTTTCTCGATGACTGTGGCCACGATGGCCGCCGCGGCCCTGTTCTTCTTCATGTCGCGCACCCAGGTCGCGCCGAAGTACCGGCCGGCGCTCGTGGTGTCCGGCATCGTCGTGAGCATCGCGGCGTACCACTACTTCATGATCCGCGGCAGTTGGCACGACGCCTACGCCTTCGAGAAGGGCACCTCCGGGGCCGGCATGTACATTGGCAGCGGCAAGTCCTTCAACGACTTCTACCGCTACGCCGACTGGATCCTGACCGTGCCGCTGCTGATGGTCGAACTCGTCGCGGTGCTCGCGCTGTCGGCCTCGGTCGCCCGGCCGCTGATGGTCAAGCTGGTGATCGCCGCCGCGCTGATGATCGGCCTCGGCTACCCCGGCGAAGTGTCGGACGTCTGGATGACCCGCGTCATCTGGGGCGTCGCGAGCAGCGTGCCGTTCTTCTACATCCTCTACGTGCTGTGGGTGGAGCTGACCGCGTCGCTGGACACCCAGCCCGCCGCCGCCCGGCCGCTGATCTCGGCCGCCCGCCTCGTGCTGCTGGTGACGTGGGCCTTCTACCCGATTGCCTACGCCATCTACGGCGACTCGCTGCCGGGGGCCGTCCCCGGCATCGTCGGCGAGCGGAGCGGCCAGGCGTACGTCGCGATTCAGGTCGGCTACGCCGTCGCGGACATCACGGCCAAGGCCGGCTTCGGCGTGCTGATCTACCTGATCGCCGTCCGCAAGACCGAGTCGCTGACCCCGGCCGAACGGGCCGACCAGAACCGCCTCGTCGGCGCGACGGCGTGACCCGCGCCGCCCCCCACGCGCTGGCCGCGACGGCACTCGCTGCCGCCGCCGCGTTGGGGGGCTTCTTCGGGCCGACCGCGCCGCCGGCGGCACTCGCCGCCGGGTTGGCCGCAGCGGTCGCCGTCGTGGGGTTGCCGCACGGCGGCCTCGACCACCTCGCCGGCCGGTCGGTCTTCGGGCCGTCGGCCGGGGCCTGGTGGCCCCTGCCGTTCTTGCTGAGTTACCTCGCCGTCGCCGCGGCCGTCCTGGTCGGCTGGGCCGTGGCTCCGCTGGCGACGGCGGTCGTGTTCTTCGCAGTCTCCGCCGCCCACTTCGCGGAGACGGAGCGCGGCCCGTGGTGGCGACGAGTCCTGTTCGGCAGCCTGGGCATCTGGCTGCCGCTACTGGCCCGGCCCGCCGAGTCGGCCGCGCTGCTGACCTGGGTCGCCCCGACCGGGGTCGAGTTCACCGAGGCGCTGCTGACATGGCGACCCGTTCTGATCGGATTGGCGATTGCGGCGGTCCTGATTTGGGCCGCGGACTCGATTCACGCACTGCGTCACGCCGACGGTGACGCGCTCGCGGATGTCGTCCGGCTGGCGGCGTTCGCGGCGATGTTCACGCTGGCCCCGGTCGTCGTCGGCTTCGCGGTCGCCTTCGCCGGCTGGCACTCGGCCGCGGAGTTGGGCCGCCTCGCGGTACAGGCGAACCCTGCGCGGCCGGCGGTGGGGCTGCGGGCGGTGCTGCTGGCGGCCGCGCCGCTATCGCTTGCCGCGGCGCTGCTGACCACCGTCGGGGCGTACGCTTTCGGGGGCCGACTCGGGTCGCCGGGGGTCGTGCAGGCGGTGTTTCTGGGCCTGAGTGCGGTCGCCGTGCCGCACATCCTCCTCCACGCGGTCGCCGGCCGTCGCGCCGCCGACCCTTACCCGACGGGGGGCGACGTATGACTTTCGACTACGTCGTCGCCGGCGGCGGCTTGCAGGCCGGGCTACTCGTCTCGGCTCTGCTCCACGCCCAACCCGTGGCCAAAGTTGCCGTCGTGGAACGCGCCGACCGGCTGGGCGGCAACCACACCTGGTCATTCCACGCCGCCGACGTGCCGGCCGGCGCGTGGCCGGTCGTCGCGCCGCTGGTGGGCGCGAGTTGGCCCGGCTACCGCGTCCGCTTCCCCGGCTGCCGCCGCACGCTGAAGACCGCCTACCACTCGATCGCCTCCGACGGCTTCGACCGCGCCGTGCGCCGCCTCCTGGCCGAGTCCGGCGGTACGCTGCGGCTCAACGCCGAGGTCACCGCCGTCGCCGCCGACCGGGTGACGCTGGCCGGCGGCGAGGAGTTGCGCGGCCGCTGCGTGATCGACGCGCGCGGGGCGTCGGGCGACCCCGGCCGCTGCGGCTGGCAGACGTTCCTGGGCCTCGAAGTCGAACTCGATTCACCTTGGCCCGACGCACTGCCGACGGTGATGGACGCGACCGGGCCGCAAGACGGCGGCTACCGCTTCGTCTACGCCCTGCCGTTCACGCCGACGCGCGTCCTGGTCGAAGACACCGCCTTCGCCGACACGCCTGTGGTGGACAAGCCCCCCCTGCGCGAGCGCGTCGCGGACTACCTCCAGGCGGCCGGCGTCGTCTCGTGGCGCGTGCTGCGCGAGGAGTCCGGGGCGCTGCCGATGCCGTGGGCCGCTGCCGCCCCGACGGCCGGGGTACCGCTGCTCGCCGGGGCGGCCGGCGGCTGGTTCCACCCGGCGACCGGCTACTCGTTCCCCGCGGCGCTGCGGCTCGCGCTGGCCGTCGCGGCGGTCCCCCCGGAGCGTGCCACCGAAGCGGCGGCGGCCCTGGCGGCGCGGCTACGGTGGCGGCTCGGCTTCGCGCGATTCTTGAACCGCCTGCTGTTCCGCGCGGTGACGCCGTCCGGCCGGTGGCGGGTGTTCCGCCGGCTGTACCGCGACCTGCCCGACGCCGTGCTGGGCCGCTTCTACGCGCTCGAATTCACCGCGGCCGACGCCGCGCGGGTTCTCGTCGGCCGGCCGCCGCCGCTGGACCTTTCCCGCCTCTTCGCCCTCCCGGAGGTCTCGCCGTGCCCGCCGCCCCTTCGTTAATCGCCGACCCGCTCGTCGGGTTGCTGCAAACCGCCGCGACGCCGCCGGCCGGGGTGCCGCGCCGGGCCTGGGTGCAGTCGCTGGCCGGGCCGCTGCGCGAGTACCTCGCCCGCCCCGGCAAGCGCTTCCGCGGCAAGCTCGCGGCCATCGCCTGGCGGGTCGCGGGCCGCGCCGGCGAGCCGCCGCCGCAACTGCCGCTGCTCGTCGAACTGCTGCACGCCGGGTCGCTGGTGGCCGACGACATCGAGGACGGCAGCGTCCAGCGGCGCGGCCGGGCGGCGCTGCACCGGCTCGTCGGGTTGCCGGTCGCGCTGAACGCCGGCAACTGGCTCTACTTCACGCCGGCCGACCTGCTCGCCGCCGCCGAGTTGCCGCCGGCGACCGAACTGCGGCTGCACCGGGCTGTCGCGGCGGCCGTTCGCGCGGGGCATGAGGGCCAGGCGCTCGACCTGTCGGCCCGCGCCGGCGACCTGTACCCCGCCGACCTCGCCCCGGTCGCGCTGGCCGTCAGCGAGCGTAAGACCGGCGCACTGATGGGGCTGGCGGCGCGACTCGGGGCGGAGGCGGCCGGCGCGCCGCCGGACGCCGTCGAGGCGCTGGCGGCCTTCGGCGTGGCGCTGGGCGTCGGCTTGCAGATGCTCAACGACCTGGCGGAACTCACCGGCGCGGCCGGGCCGCTCAAGCACCCCGAAGACCTGGTCCACGGCCGGGCGACCTGGCCGTGGGCGTGGGCCGCGGGGCGGCTGCCGGGCGGGGCGTTCGACGCGCTCCAGGCCCGCGGCTCGCGGCTCGCCGACGGCCACGGCGACGCGGCCGCGCTCGCCGGCGACCTGCTTGCGGCGCTCGGCCCCGACCCCGCCCGCCCCGTGCGCGACTGGCTCTGCGAAGCGCTCGCCCGACTGGAGGCGGCCGTACCGCCCGGCCCCGCGCTCGACGAGGTCCGCGCCGAGATCGCCCGCCTGCAACGGAAGTCCGCCGAACCCGAGACCGCGAAAGGCCCCGCATGACGACGAGCGAACTCCCCCTGGCGACCCTCCGAGTGCCCGACCCGACGGCCCCCGCCGGGCTGGCCGAGCCGCTGGTGGACGACCGCACCCGGCGGATCATCACCCGCGTCTTCCGGCTCGTCGAGGACGTGATCTTCGTCGGCCTCGGCGTGCTGTTGGCCGGCTGCGCGCTTTACCTGTTGGCCATCGCCGGCGTCTCGTTCGTGCTGGCCCTCCTGACGCAGGCGTTCGACGGCCGCGCGGTGGTCGAACTCATTGAGCAGTTGCTGCTGATCCTGCTCGTCGTCGAGATCCTCTACACGGTCCAGGTGTCGTTCCGCGAACACACCCTCGCGCCCGAGCCGTTCCTGCTGATCGGCCTGATCGCCGGCGTGCGGCGCGTGCTCGTCATCACCGCGGAGTTGGCCGAGAAGCGGAACCAAGTCGAGGAGATCTTCCGCTTCTTGATGATCGAACTCGGCGTGCTCACCGTGCTGATCGTCGCCCTCGTCGCGTCGGTGCTGATGCTGCGGCTGCGGCCGTCGCCGGGGGGCACTTCTCATGGCTGAGTTGCGGGCGGCCGTCGTCGGCAGCGGCTTCGGCGGGCTGGCGGCGGCCATCCGCTTGCAGGCCCGCGGCGTCAACGTCACGCTCTTCGAGGCGCGCGACAAGCCGGGCGGCCGGGCTTACGTCTACGAGGACCAGGGCTACACCTTCGACGCCGGGCCGACAGTCATCACCGCCCCGCAGTGCCTCGAAGAACTCTTCACCGCCGCCGGACGCCGCATGAGCGACAACGTCGAACTGCTGCCGGTGACGCCGTTCTACCGGCTGGTTTGGCCCGGCGGCGAGACCTTCGACTACAGCGGCGACGCGGCCAAGCTGGAGGCCGAAATCAGCCGCGTCGCCCCCGACGACCTCGACGGCTACCGCCGCTTCTACGCCTACACCAAGAAGGTCTACGCCAAGGGCTACGACGAACTCGGGGCGGTGCCGTTCCTGCGCTTCTCCGACATGCTCCGGGTCGCCCCCGACCTCGCCGCCCTGCGCGCCGACCGCAGTGTCTACGGAACTGTCAGCCGCTTCGTCAAGGACGAGCACCTGCGGCAAGCCCTGAGCTTCCACCCGCTGCTCGTCGGCGGGCACCCCTACCGCACCAGCGCGATTTACACGCTCATCCACCACCTCGAACGGCAGTGGGGCGTCTGGTTCCCGCGCGGCGGCACCGGCGCACTCATCCGCGGCCTGGCCAACCTGTTCACCGACCTCGGCGGCGACTTGCGGTTGAGCAGCCCCGTGCGGCAAGTCGAAGTCGGCCCCGGCACGCGCCCGAAGCACACCGTCACGACCGACGCCGGCCGCGACGACTTCGACCTCGTTGTGTCGAACGCCGATGTCCACCACACCTACGCGAAGCTGTACCGCCACGAAGCGCGCGCCGCCCCGATGGCCCGCAAGGTCACGCGGATGACGTGGTCGATGTCGCTGGTCGTGATCTACTTCGGCACGAGCCGCCGCTACCCGGAGTTAGCGCACCACACGATCCTGTTCGGCCCACGTTACAAGGGGCTGCTCGACGACATCTTCGGGGCCGGCGTCTTGGCCGACGATTTTAGCCTGTACCTGCACGCGCCGACGGTGACCGACCCGTCGCTCGCGCCGCCGGGCGGGGAGGCGTTCTACGTGCTCAGCCCCGTGCCGCACCTCGGGACCGCGGCGATCGACTGGGCGACCGTCGGGCCGAAGTACGCCGACCGCATCCTCGAAGCGCTCGAAGCTCACCTGCCGGGGCTGCGGGCGTCGATCGTGACCCGCCGGGTGTTCACGCCGGGCGACTTCGAGTCCGAATTGGGGGCGCACCACGGCTCGGCCTTCTCGGTCGCCCCGCTGCTCACGCAGAGCGCGTACTTCCGGCCGCACAACCGCGACCCGCGGATTCCGGGGCTGTACCTCGTCGGCGCGGGGACGCACCCCGGCGCGGGCGTCCCCGGTGTGGTGAACTCCGCGAAGGCGACCGTGTCGGTCATCGAGAAGGACTTCGCGCTATGAGCGACCGCGAGGTGATCCGCCGGCACTCGAAGAGCTTCGCGCTCGCCGCCCGGCTGCTGCCGCCGCTGGAGCGCCGCCGGGCCGAGTCGCTGTACGCCTGGTGCCGCGCCGCCGACGACGCCGTCGATCACGCCCCGACCCCCGCCGCCGCGGCATTGGCCCTGGACGGCCTACGCGCCGAGGTCGAGGCCGTGTACGGCGGCGGGCCGGGCGGCGGGGCGGCGGCGTCGCTGCGGGCCGTCGTCGCGGAGTGCGGGTTGCCGCGCGAATACCCGCTGGCGATGCTCGACGGCTTCGCGATGGACGCCGCCGGCACGCGCTACCGCACCGCCGACGAGTTGCTCGTCTACTGCCACCGCGTCGCGGGGGTCGTGGGGCTGATGATGTGCCACGCCTTCGGGGTGACCGACCCGCAAGCCCTCGCCCACGCCGACGACCTCGGCCGCGCGATGCAGCTCGTGAACATCGCGCGGGACGTGGCCGAGGACTGGTCCCGCGGCCGGCTCTACCTCCCCGCCGAGTGGCTGCCGGCGACGCCGAGTCCCGGCGAACCGCTCGAGGACGACGCGCTTGCCCCGGCCGTGCGCCGCGCGCTTGACCTGGCGGACGAGTTGCACCGCCGCGGCGTCGGGGGGCTGAAGTACCTGCCGCCGCGCTGCCGCTTCGCGGTCCACGTCGCGGCCCTGGTGTACGCCGAGATCGGCCGCGAGGTCGCCCGCCGCGGCTGCCGCGTGTCGGCGGGGCGGGCGGTGGTGCCGCGCTGGCGCAAGGCGTGGCTTTTGCTCAAGGCGGCGGCCCCGCGCCGGCCGGCGGCGGCACCACGGCGGGTAGCTTGACCGTCAGTAGCGTGTGAAACGTGTCGCCGGGGTCCACGCGCTGCTTCAACAGTTGGAGCAGGGGGTATGTCTTCGGGTCGTCGTAGTAGTAGTCGATGACCGACTGCTTGGTGATGTCGGTGTCGCCGAAGGACCCCCAGAACAGCCGCTGCTCCTGGGCCGGGCTGAAGTGCGTGTCGATGAGCAGTTGCATCTCGACCTGGAGTTGCTCCGCGCGGGCTTGCATCCCCGTGTCGTAGAAGAGGTCGAACACGAAGCAGAAGACCAAGCCCCGTCGCGGGATCGCGGTCGCCACCTTCTTGGGCGAGTTCTGGTACTCCCCGCCGCCGAAGGCCATCTGGAAGATGAGGTAGATGTCCGGCGAGTGCATGACGACCTTCTCGATCAACAGCACAAGCCCCTCGATGAAGGCGTCCGTGAGTGCGGCGGCGGTGCAGTTGAGGCGCTTGCGGTAAGGGTACGGAAACTCGCGGCCGTCCGGCGTCGTCGTGGGCTCGCGCCGCACGAACGAGTCGGACAGCGACGAGAGCAACTCCGGCCCCTCCGTGGTCACGAGGGTCTCGAACCAAAAGGCGTCGGCGTCGGTGGCCGCGATGATGGGTTCAAAGAACCGATCCCGGTCCGCGACCCCGTTCGGCACGCCCGTCTACCGCACCGGCGTGGCCGACACGACGAACATCGCGCGGGCCAACGCGGGCGGCACGTCGCGGGTGTGCGGCCTCGTGGCCGATCCGACGATCACCGCCGCGGCGTCGGGGGCCGTGG
>JANXTD010000009.1 GCA_025352585.1 Fimbriiglobus sp. | reverse complement strand
TCGATCTCGCGCTCCGCCTGCGACAGCGGCCGAACGTGAAGGTTGTTGCCGTCGCCGCGCAGCCGGCCCATCATCATCCGCTCTTGGTCCACCATCAGCGGCTTCTTGTCGGTCGGCACCTGGCCGATGTCTTCGGCAGAGTTGAGGATTTCGAGGTTCCTGGCCTCCTTGTTGCCCTTGATCGCGGCGTAGTCCGCGACGCGGCGCTGACGCTTGGTGATCTCGTAGATGGCGTTGAGCGAGGCGTCGTCCGGGTCCAGGGTCTTGAGCTGGAGCGCGAGTTCCTCGGCCGGGCGGTACTGGCCCTTCTTCGACAGCTCGTTGACCTCGGCGACCTTGCGCTTGATGTCGTCCTGCTTCTGCCGCTCGGCGAGCTGCTTGCCGGCGACGCGGGCGCGGCCGTCGTCCTTGTCCTTGGCTTCCATCGTGTAGAAGTCGGTCTGCCGCTTCATGACGCGGAAGTTGGCCAGCCGCAAATCGACGCTTTGCAGCAGGTACGACTGGCGCGACTCGGTCAGCTTCGACGCCTTCACCTTGGCGATGAAGTCGGTGAGTGTGAGGATGGCGAGGTCGGTCTCGCCGCGGTTGAACGCCGCCTTGGCCTTCGACTCGGCCTCGAGGCCCTCACTACGCATCTTCTGGTAGTCGGCGTCGGCGAGCGCCTTAACCTGGCCGGTCAGGCCGCCGTCCGCCGGGGCGACCGCCGCGAGCGTCGGGGCGACCGGCGTCGTCACGCCCTTCTCGGGGACCGCCTCCGTCGGCGTCGCGGTCGGCACCTTCGGCACCGGCATGGCGACGACGGCGACCGGGACCGACGACGCCTTGATCTTGGCGATCTCGCCCTCGCACTCCCGGACCATCTCGGCGTAGCGCGGCTTCTGGTCGGCCGTCAGCGCCTCGGCGTCGATGAGCTTGAACGCCATCAGCGCCTGGTCGAACTGCTTGGCCTTCACGAGGCCGACGGCGTTGGTGAACGACGTGACCGCTTCCTTGCGCTGCTTCGAGTACGACTCGGCGTCGATTTCGCGGAGCAGGGCCTGCGCCTCGTCCTTCGACCCGGCGTTGAGCGCCTGCACGGCGAGCTTGCGGGCCATCTCGATGTCGTTACTGCGGAGCGCGGCGCGAGCCGTCTCCAGCAGTTGCGTCCCGCCCAGCACGCCGGGCACTTTGGGCGCGGCCGGCTCGAGCGCGGCGACGGCCGGGGCCTTCAAGGGGGACGGGTCGAGGGCCACGACCGCGGGGACCGGGCCGGCCGGCAGCACCGGCATCGTCAGGCCGATGACCTCGCCCGGCACGGCGACCGGGGTCGGCTTCGCGGCGACGACGACGGGCACGATTGGCGTGGCCACGACGGCGGCGGGCGGTGGGGTCAGCGTCGGCACGGTGATGCCGCCACTGGCCACGGGCGTCGGCATCGGCGGGGCGGTCGGCAGGGCGACGGGCACCATCGGCGCGGCGGCCACGGCGGTCGGGGCGCTGCTGAGCTTGCGCACCGCGGCGAGCCGGTCGTCGATCAGGCGGGCGGAGAAGCCCATCGTCGCGGCGAACTGGCTGGCCCCCGTCAGCTTGGTCTCGGCCGCGGCGAAGTCCTTCGTCCCGACGCGGGCCTCGGCCTCCCGGACCATGCCGTCGAGGCGGGCCTTGCCGTCGGCGAGGCAGTCGCGGGTCAGCGCGTCCGGCGAGTCCTCGGCGGCCGTGAACGCCGCGCCCAACTTGGCGGCGTCGGCCGCCTTGGCCTTGGCCTCGACGACGCGGCCGGTGCGCAACAGCGTGCGGCCGTCGGCGACGAGCTTGGCGGCGTCGGCCTTCGGCGAGGTCAGCGCGGTCACCGCCGACGGGGCCGGGATCGACGGCGCGGGGTAGCCGGCCGGCTTGACGCGGCTGCCGTCCATCGGCTTGCCGGTCGCGACGGCCTGCTGCACCGCGGGCGTCCCGGCCGCGGCGGGCGTCTTGGCGAGCGCCTGGCTCACCACGCCGGGGTTCGACTTGCGCAGCGACGACCGCGCCGCGTCGACTTCCTTCTTGAGTTTCTCGGGGCGGTCGCTGCTGCCGAACACGTCGTCGAGGAAGTCGGTCGGCCCGGCCAGGGTGACGGCCTTGTCGGCCAGCGCGTAGGCCTGGTCGAGGTTCGCCAGCCGCTCGCCGGGCGTCTTGGCCGGCTTGGCGTAGAGTTCCTTGGCGGCCTTGGCGAGCTTGTCGGCCTCGACCTTGCCGGCCTTGCCGCGGGCCGTGGCGATGTCCTTTTCGAGCGACTCGGGCGTGTCGTCGAACAGCCCCCAGCGGCCGGTGGCGTTGCTGGCGTCGGCCTTCTTGGCGAGGTCGAGCGCCTTGTCGAGCTGCCCGGCCTTGAGGGCTTCGCGGCCGAGCTTGAGCACTTCCTTCGGGTCCATGTTGCGGCCGGCCGGCTGCGCGGCGGCCGGCGTGGGCGTCGCCTTGGTCTGGGCGTGGGCCGCCGGGGTCATCCCCGCGACGACGCCGGCCGCCACGACCGGAGCCACCAGCAGCTTGACCGCCGCGGCTCGCCATCCCCATTTTTGACCGTGGATCACTTTGGGTCCCCTCTCCCTGAGTACCGAAGGCCAAGCCCGGCCGACTGCGTCGGGCCGGGGCCGAAACTGCGACTCGCACACCCACAATCCACCAGCCGGCCGACCCCGGCGGGGAGGATCCCCCGACCCACCCCGCCCTCGGCCGCCCCGCTCGTGGCGAGTCGCCTCGGCCCGGAAAACGTGTGTGCGATAGCGACGCGGCAATAACGACGGCATTCAGCCGGGTCAAGGGATTTTGCCCGGAAAATCTCAAGCCCGACGGCCCCGACGGCTTCGCGCAATCGTCGCGAAACGTCTCAAGCCACCAGGCTTGCGTTACTTACCGTGGGCGAAATTCGGCGGGTGTGTAAGCTGACAGCGTGACCCCCACGGCCGGCCGCGCCGTCCGTGGGGGTCGCGCGAGGGTGGCGGAATTGGCAGACGCACCAGATTTAGGTTCTGGCGGCCGCAAGGCCGTGGGGGTTCAAGTCCCCCCCTTCGCAATTACTGGGTCGGGTCGGCGTTTCGTTGTTGCCGGGGTGCCGTCGTACGGTTACCCTGGCGTGTACGGTCGCGTGGCTAATTGTCATCTGAACGACTCGACCAGGCAGAATTGCCTCTATCTACTACTAGCAGGGTGTTGAAAAAGGCGGGTGGCAATCGCGCGTGTCGGCGCTAGACTCTCCCCACCCATGTGGAGAGACGCCATGCGCGGTCGGATCGACGGACAGGCCCCCTTATTCCACACGTTCAGCGTCGAGGACCGCATCCGACCGGACCACCCGCTCCGCGACATCAAGCGCCGGGCCGACCGCATCCTCGACGCCCTCTCCCCCAAGTTCACCGCGGCCTACGCCGCGACCGGGCGGCCGAGCGTGCCCCCGGAGCGCCTGCTCAAGGCCCAGTTGCTCCTCGCCTTGTACTCGATCCGCAGCGAGCGGCAGTTGTGCGAGCGGATCGACACCGACCTGCTCTTCCGCTGGTTCCTC
>JANXTD010000956.1 GCA_025352585.1 Fimbriiglobus sp. | reverse complement strand
CGACGAAGCCGCCGAGATCTGGAAGTCGGTCGGCGTCCTCGATGGGCACATCCACCTCGGCAACAAGAAGGACAACTTCTGGGAGATGGGCGAGACCGGCCCGTGCGGCCCGTGTACGGAGGTGCATTTCGACCGCACGCCGAATAAGGACGGCGGCAAACTCGTCAACGCCAGCAGCCCGAACGTGATCGAGATTTGGAACAACGTCTTCATCCAGTTCAACCGCAACGAGGACCGCAGCCTGACGCCGCTGCCGGCCAAGCACGTCGACACCGGCATGGGCTTCGAGCGGATTTGCGCCGTCATCAACGGCCTCGACAGCAACTACGACACCGACGTGTTCACGCCGATCTTCGACGCCATCCGCACCGCGACCGGGGCGCGGCCGTACGGCGGTAAGCTCGACGACGCCATCGACACGGCGTACCGCGTGATCGGCGACCACATCCGCACGCTGACGTTCGCGCTGACCGACGGCGCGGTGCCTGATAAAGTCGGCCGCGGCTCCGTGATCCGCAGTATTTTGCGTCGCGCGTCGCTGTTCGGCTGGCTGGCGCTGGGCCAGCGGACGCCGTTCCTGCACACGCTCGTCTCGACCGTCGTCGCCCACTTCAGCGACCCCTTCCCCGAACTGAAGCGCAATCCCGAGCGCGTGCGGGCGATCATCCTCGACGAGGAGAACGGCTTCCTGCGGACCGTCGAGCGTGGCCTGAAACTGTTCGACGAGGCGAAGTCCCGCGCGGTAGCCAACGGCAACACGATCAGCGCCAAGGACGCCTTCGACCTGCACACCGAGCAGGGCTTCTTCCTGGACATCACGCAGAAGCTCGCCGCCGACCAGGGGTTCACCGTCGATGTCGCGGGGTACGACGCGCTGTTCGCCGAGTTCCAGCGGGTGTCACGCGGCAACAAGAAAGCCCTCGTCGTCGCGGCGATTCAGGGCGTGTTGCCGAAGACCGACGACACGCCGAAGTACGCCGGGCAAACGATCGCGGCGAAGCTCGTCGGCTGGGTCAAGGACAACGTCGTCGTCACCGCGGGCGAAGTCGGCCCCGGTGAATGCGTCGCGCTACTCTTCGAGCGCACGCCGTTCTACGGCGAGCAAGGTGGCCAGGTCGGCGACACCGGCAGCGTCACCGGGCCGGCGGGCGAGTTCACCGTCGAGGCGACGCAACGCCTCGGCGAGACGACGCTGCACGTCGGCACCGTCGAGCAAGGCCGCTTCGCCGTGGGCGACGCCGTGACGCTGACCCCGACCGCGTCCCGGCGTGGCGATGTCGTGCGCAACCACACGGCGACGCACCTGATGAACCTCGCGTTGCGGCGGACCCTCGGCGACCACGTCGAGCAGAAGGGTTCGCTCGTCGATGGCGACAAGACCCGCTTCGACTTCGCCCACGACAAGCCGCTCACACCCGAGCAGGTGCGCGACATCGAGGACGCCGTGAACCGCGCGATCCAGGACGACTTGCCGTTGTCGGCCGTGACCATGCCGTTGGAGGAGGCCAAGAAAATCGCCGGCGTGCGGGCGGTGTTCGGCGAGAAGTACCCCGACCCGGTGCGCGTCGTGACCGTCGGCGAGTCGGCCGAGTTCTGCGGCGGCGTCCACGTCCCACGAACCGGCGTGATCAGGCTGTTCAAGATCGTCGGCCAAGACGCCGTGGCGAAGGGCGTCCGCCGCGTCACCGCCATCACCGGGCGTGCCGCCGCCGAGCAGGTCAACGCATTGTCGGGCGTCCTCGACGAGTTGACGGGCAAGTTGCAGTGCAAGCCCGACGAACTCGCAGGCCGCGTCGAGACCCTGCAAGACGAGTTGAAGAAATCGCAGGTCGCGTTGAAGAAGCTGCAAGCCGCGAACCTCGCCGGACAGATCGACGAGCTGCTGGCGTCAGCCCCGGTGACCAACGGCACGACGGTAGTTGTCGGGCAACTCGCCGGCGGCAGTGTCGAGGGCGTGCGGCAGCAGGTCGATCGCGTCCGCCAGAAGTGCCCGTCGGCGCTCGTCGTCCTGGCGTGGGAGGAGGACGGTGGCAAGGTGCCGGTCGTCGTCGCGCTGACACACGACCTGACGGCGAAGGGGCTGAAGGCGGGCGACCTGATCAAGCCGATCGCGGCGGCTCTCGGCGGCAGCGGTGGCGGCAAGCCGGACTTCGCCCAGGCCGCCGGCAAGGACGCGGCACACATTCCGGCAGCCCTTGAAGTCGCGCGGAAGCTGGCCGGCGAGAAGTTGGCGTGATTACCGCGGCTTTAACCCCGCCGCCTTCGTCATCGTGACCCCCGGCCGCCGCGGCACGCTCAGTGGCTTGGCGACTTCCGTGTGGACGGCGTCGAGCCGCACCCGCACGGCATCGGCGTAGTCTTCGGAAAGCTCGATGCCCAGGTAGCGGCGCTTCAAACGCTTCGCCACGGCCAAGGTCGTGCCGCTGCCGGCGAAGGGGTCGAACACCAGGTCGCCCTCATTCGACGCGACTTTGACGATGCGTTCGAGCACGCCTTCGGGCATCTGGCAGGGGTGGCCGGTGCGCTCCTTGAACGTCCCGCAGACGCGCGACACCGACCAGGTGTCCGACTCCGCGGCGTAGTGCTCGCCGTCTTCTTGGGGCCGCAGCACCCAGGTGTCGTCGGGCAGCTTGCCGACGGGGTTGGCCCGGCGGTCGGCGTACGTCGTCATGCGGGCCGACGGCACCCGCACGCGGTCGCTCTCGAACGTGAAGCGCTTCGGGTCGGCGACGTAGTAGAAGATGTGGGCGTGCGAGCGGTTGAACTTCTTCGAGCAGTTCACGCCAAACGTGTAGTGCCAAACGATCCAGTTCCGCATCGTGAAGCCGAGCGCGTCGAGGCGAATCTTCATCTCCGCGGCGTACTCGTCGCCGATCGCCAGGAAGAAGCTGCCCGTCGGCTTGAGGACGCGGGCGACCCCCTTCATCCAGACTTCGGTCCAGGCGAGGTAGTCGGCCTTGGCCCGGCGGTCCTGGTAGACGTCGTACTCGTAGCTGATGTTGAAGGGCGGGTCGGCGAAGGCCAAATCGACGCAGCCGGCCGGCATCTTGTCCATCTCGGCGACGCAATCCCCGACTCGGACATCGTTCCACGGCATAACCCGACTCCCCGGCGCAACACAGACATCCCGCACGACTACCAGAGCCTACAGTTTACGCGGTGGCCGCGCAAGCGCAAGTGCCGGCAAATTCGGAATATCGGGCGCGCTACTTCGGCTGCGGAATCCGCACTTTGCGCTTGACCGCACTCCGGCGTTCGGGCATACGACCCGGCGGGGGTCCGGGCGCGGTCGGGGGGCGGGCGATGCGGAGGCTGATCCATCGGGGCTGGTTGGCGTCCGTCGGCGCGGGGGCGATCGGCCTCGCCGGCTGCGCGGCGGTGCCGCCGGTCGAGAACCCGGTGCTGGTCCGGCCGCACCTCAACGGCGGCACGGAGGAGAACCCGATCCTCGTCGTCCCCGGCAAGCCGACGCCCGAGGGCTACGCCGTCGTCTACGAGCGGGTCCTGGAGGCGGTCAACGACTACTTCGAGATTTTGCCCGGCCCGCGTTTCGCCGGGCAAGTCGAGACCAAGCCCAAGGTCGCGTCGGGCTACGAGCAGCCGTGGAAGTACGGCAGCCCCGACCCGCGCGAGCGGCTCCTGGCGACCTTGCAGACGCTGCGGCACCGCGCGGTGGTGCGCATCATGCCGGGCGAGCGCGGCGGCTTCAAAGTCTACGTCGAGGTCTACCGCGAACTCGAGGACATCGACACGCCGCTCGGCGCGCAGCGCGGGGCGGCGGTGTTCCGCGAACTGCCGACGGTGGACCGCCGCATCGACGCCACCGGCCTTGTGACGCCGCAGGCCCGGCAGTGGATCCCCGCCGGCCGCGACCCCGCTTACGAGCAATTGATCCTTCGCAAGATTCAGGAGAAACTCTGCCGCTAGCCGACCGACACGCCGGCGGCCGAGGCGACGTTGAACTCGCCCAGCGGCGTGGCGGCCCCGGTCAGCGGCAGTGACTTGCCGGCAAAGGTGCGGACGGAGTTGGTGACGCCGTTCGGCCCCAGCCCGGTCACGATGTCGGCGCGGTAGTCGCCGTCGAGATCTTTGACGGCGACCCGGACGCCGTCGCGGCCGGCCGCGTCCCCGGCGAAGAAGTTGGCGACGGGCGTGAGCGTGTTCGTGGGCGCGAGTAAGTCCCGGCCACTCAGGGCCAGGACGCGCGGGCCGCCGCCCGGCCCGCCCCCGGCGATCACCTCGGCCAGCCCGTCGCCGTCGAGGTCGCCCCCGGCGACGAAGGCCCCGTTGCGCAGGGTGTTCTCGAAGGCGAAGAAGTCCGGCAGCAGCCGGCCGGGGGAGCCGCCGGGGACCAGGCTCAGGCCGTTGAACACGGCGACGCGCGGGCCGCCGCCGAAGCCGGCCGCGACGATCAGGTCGGGCGTGCCGTCGCCGTTCACGTCGGCGAGCGCCGGCCGCGCCCCGCCGCGGAAGGCGGGGTCGGCGATGCCGAGGAAGTCCGCCACCATCGGCGTGAACGTCTTGCCGCTCAAAACCTGGACCCGCGGCCCGCCCCCCTGGTCCGGCGTCAGCACGAGGTCGGCGTAGCCGTCGCCGTTGAGGTCGGCGACCGCCACGAACAGCCCGCCGGTGAAGCCACTCTCGAAGGGCGTGAGCGACTTCAGCAGCGCCCCCGTCGCCCCGTCGTAGACCGAGACCTGATCGATCGCGGGCAGCCCACTCTGCGCGTCGGGGCCGACCGCCGTGACGAGGTCGGCGACACCGTCGTTGTTCACGTCCCCGACCGCAACCCGCAGGGGATTGGTGCGGGCGTTGTCGCTCGAGACATCCGTCTTGGTCTGCACGCGGGTACCGTAGCGCGGCAGGGCGACGAAAACACCGGGCGTGCCGTCGAAGTTGTAGAGGGTCGCCGTGCCGTTGCCGCCGACGGCGTACTTCGTCTGGCCGAAGGC
>JANXTD010000951.1 GCA_025352585.1 Fimbriiglobus sp. | reverse complement strand
CCGGCCTCACAGCGGCCAGCTACAGAAGACCGGCTTAGGGCCGGAAGAGTGACCCGCGGATCACCTTGCCTTACGGGAGTCCTGACCATGTCCGCGACCTTGACCGCGACCGAAGCGGCGATTCGCCTCAAGGGCGTCACGAAGGCGTTCGGCACCGGCGACTCGAAGACGCTGGCCCTCGACAACGTCACGCTCGACTTGCCCTACGGCGAACTCGTGCTGCTCGTCGGCCCGTCCGGCTGCGGCAAGACGACGCTCATCAGCATCGCCGCCGGGCTGCTCGACCCCACGGCCGGCGAGGTCGAAGTCCTCGGCAAGAACCTGACGCGGATGTCCGGGACGCGCAAGGTCAAGTTCCGCGGCCAGTACATCGGCTTCGTGTTCCAGCAGTACAACCTGCTCCCCGCCATGAATGCCGTCGAGAACGCCTGCGTGCCGCTGCTGATCGCCGGCTGGAGCCGGGCGCGGGCCTTGGAGAAGGCGACCGAGGTGATGCTGAAGGTCGGCCTGGGCAACCGCCTGAAGTCGTTCCCGAACCAACTCTCCGGCGGCCAGCAGCAGCGCGTCGCCATCGCGCGGGCTCTGGTCCACGACCCGAAAATCCTGGTCTGCGACGAGCCGACGGCCGCGCTCGACGCCGCGTCGGGCCGCACGGTCATGGGGCTGATCAAGGAGGTCGCGTTGCAGGAGGACCGCGCGGTGATCGTGGTGACCCACGACTCCCGCGTCTACGACTTCGGCGACCGCATCGTCGAGATGGCCGACGGCAAGGTGGGCAAGATCTCGACCCTGACGCCGGGCGAGCGGTTCGAGCACACTTGAAATCGGGTATGGGGTATGGGGTTTGGGGTATGGTCAAACCCATCCGCTTCCGACCATCTCCCCCCTCCCTCGTTACCCGTCTTGACCACGGATATTCTGCATACCCCACACCCCATACCCCCCACCCCCGATCGGAGATCGACATGGTGATTCGCTACGGCTTACCCGTCCTCGCGCTGGCGCTCTTGTCGTTCGCCTTCTACCAGATGAGCCTGGCGCAGCAGAAAGCGCCGCCGGTGACGCCGGCGGTCGAGCCGGCCAAGTCGCCGTACGGGACGCAACTCG
Source organism: Fimbriiglobus sp. (assembly GCA_025352585.1). Taxonomy (GTDB): domain Bacteria; phylum Planctomycetota; class Planctomycetia; order Gemmatales; family Gemmataceae; genus Fimbriiglobus. The sequence goes on along the minus strand of JANXTD010000951.1, from coordinate 11,040 downwards.
CCGGGGCCGGCCTCGTCGAGCCGGAGACGGAGAACATCTCCGTCGGCACGCACCTGCCGGGTGTGGTCGAGCGGGTGTTCGTCAAGGTCGGCCAGACGGTGCGCTCCGGCGAGCCGATCTTCCAACTCGACGACCGCCAGGTGAAGGCCGAGATCGGCGTCCGCGAGGCCAACGTCGCCAACGCCGAGGCGGTGCTCGAGAAGCTCACGATGATGCCGAGACCGGAGGAGATCCCCCCGGTGGACGCCAAGCTCGCCGAGGCCGAGGCCACCCTGCGCGAGCAGGTCGCGCTGCTCGACCGCTACAAGGGTCTCGTCGCCACGAACGCGATTTCCGGCGAGGAACTCGTCCGCCGGCAGGGCGGCTTCGACACCGCCAACGCGCTGCGGGCCAAGGCCAAGGCCGACCGGGAACTGTTGCTCGCCGGGGCCTGGCAGCCGGACCGCAAAATCGCCGAGGTCGCCGTGCGGCAGTTCAAGGCCCAGCTCGCGCAGACGCGCATCGAACTCGAGCGGCAGACGATGAAGGCCCCTCTGGGCCGCTACCCCGAGTCGGCCGCGGCGGGGGCCAAGTCGGCGTCGGAGCCGGCGTCGTTCAACGTGCTGCAAGTCAACGTCCGCCCCGGCGAGTACGTCGGCCTGTCGCCGGGGCAGGCGCTGGTGGTCCTCGGCTTCGTCGGCAAGCTGCACGTCCGCGTCGACATCGACGAGAACGACATCGCGCGCTTCTCGCCGGGCCTCGTCGGGGTCGCCAAGCCGCGCGGCAACCCCAAGGAGCAGTTCCCGCTGACCTTCGTCCGCGTCGAGCCGTACGTCATCCCCAAGCGGTCGCTGACCGGCGGCAACACCGAGCGCGTCGATACGCGGGTGTTGCAGGTGATCTACTCGATCGACACGGCGGGGAAGCCGCTGTACGTCGGCCAACAAATGGACGTGTTCCTCGACACGTCCGCGAAGTAACCTGGGGGGGTGGTTCGCACCCCGCCGGAGTTTCGCATGGTCAAGCTCGCCCCCTCGATCCTCGCCGCGGACTTCTCGCGCCTCGGCGAACTCGTCCGCCTCGTGGAAAACGCCGGGGCCGACCGCGTCCACATCGACGTGATGGACGGCCACTTCGTCCCCAACCTGAGCATGGGGTCGGTCGTCGTCAAGGGCTTGCGCCCGGTCACGCGGCTGCCGCTCGAAGTGCACCTGATGGTGCAAGACCCCGCGAAGTTCCTCGACGGCTTCCTCGACGCCGGGGCCGACACGATCATTTTCCACGTCGAAGCGGTGCCGCAGCCGTCGCAACTGATCGAGCGGATCAAATCGGCCGGCAAGAAAGTCGGACTCGCGTTCAACCCGGACGTGCCGACCGGCCGAATTCGTCCGTACCTCGCCGCGATCGATGTGGCCCTGTGCATGACGGTGTTCCCCGGCTTCGGCGGGCAACGCTTCCTGCCGGGGAGCCTCGAGCGCATCGCCGAACTCCGCGCGGCCATCGCCGCCGAGAACCCGGCGTGCGAGTTGGAGATCGACGGCGGCGTGGACCTCACAACCGCCGGCCCGGCGCTGGCGGCCGGGGCCGACGTGCTAGTCGCCGGGACCGCCGTCTTCGGCCACGCCGAAGGCCCGGTCGTGGCGGTGAGGCACTTCCTGGCCCTGCCGACTTCTTGAAATGCCCGGAGTCGCCCGCATGGTCCTTCGCTTGCTCGCGGCCCCGGCCGTCGCCCTACTGACCCTCGCCCTCGCCCCCTGGCCCGCGACACCGCGCCCGAGCCGCGCCCCCACGCCCGCCGTCACCACCCCCGGCGGCCGGCCGAGCGCGGCGGAGTGGGAGGCGCTGCTGACGGCCGACCCCGTTGCGGCGCTGCAAGCGGCCCGCGACCGTTACGCCGCCGAGGTGACCGGCGTCCGCGCGGTCTTGCACAAGCAGGAGCGGCTCGCCGGCGAGTTGCAGCCGCCCGAGGTAGTGAACGTGCTGACGCGTGAGCAGCCGTTCGCCGTGCGGATGCTCTGGGTCAGCGGCAGCCGCAAGGTGCTGGGCAACGCCGTCGAGGGGGCACTGTACGCGGCCGGGGAGAACGGCGGCCGCATGACCGTCTGGCGGCCCAGTGCGTTCGTGAGTTTCCTACGCACCACCGACGTGTCGCCGACCGACGGCACCGCCCGTAGCGCCGCCCGCTACAGCCTCGCCGAGGCCGGCTTGGGCCACACGCTCAACCGCACGCTGTCGGCCTGGAGTTACGCCCGCGAGCGCGGCCCCGGCACGATCGCCTACGTCGGCTCGCGGCCGGTCCCAGAACTCGGCGGGAAGCGGTGCCACGTCCTGCGGCGCACCTGCACCCCGCCCGAGAGCGACCGCTTCCTGGCGAGCGACCCCGAGCCGTCCGGCGACCCCTTCGCCACGGCGACGGTGCTGCTCGACCCCGAGGCGTGGGTGCAAGTCGGGGCCGAACTCCGCCGCGCTGACGGCGAGCTCGTGGGCAGTTACTACTTCCGCGACGTGGTGCTGAACCCGACGTTCACGGCGAAGGACTTCACGCGCGACGGGTTGGCGAAGTAGTCTCGCCGTACTGCTGGCGGGCGAGCGTGCCTTGACAGGCGGGGGAAGTCTGCTAATTTTGGCGTATCGGCGATTAACTCAGCGGTAGAGTGCGTTCTTCACACGGACGAAGTCACAGGTTCGATCCCTGTATCGCCGACTCTGTCACGCGACCCCCGGCAAACGCCGGGGGTCGCGTCGCTTCCTGTTGTCGTGCGTGATCGGGTGGCCACCCTCCGGCTCGACTGGCTGCCGGCCGTCCAAAAGGTCCGCGAGGCGGCGGCCCGCATCAAGTGCCAGAACAACCCCAAACAGCAAGGCCTGGCCCTGCACGCCTACCACGACGCCAACGGCGCGTTCCCGCCAGCCAAGGCCCAGGGGCCGGCGACGACCGGCACTCACCCCGGCCTCACGCCGGGGCAGGTCTCCAGCCACACCGGCTACGTCTTCCTGCTGCCGTAACCTCGACCAAGGCAACCTCGGACACGCTGTACCAGTGGGCGTACCCGTCCGCGAACTCCCGGTCGCCCCTGGCCAACGGCGGCATCACCCCGACGCACCTGAACGCGACCGTAATCGGCACGCGGGTGGTCGAGTTCCTCGCCCCGCGGGGCCTTCGGCACCAACAGCCGCTGCACTATCGCCGCGATTACCGACGGGACGAGCAACACGATCGCCGTCGGCGAGTCGAAGCAATTGCACACGACCGAGGCGTTCAAGTGCGGCGCGCCGTACTGAGGTTCGGGGGCGCTCGCCTCGTCGCACGGCACGACTAAGAACCGCTACCTCAACCTGTACTGGGGGATTCACTACCCGTACCCCGACCACGGCGGCGGTTGCGGCGGCGTGGCCGGCTGCTGCCCCGGCCGCGGGGCCAACCAGTGCCAGTACGCCTGGGGCTTCGGGTCGTGGCACCCCGGCGGGGCCGGCTTCCTGACTCGACCGGTTGCTCCTGCCGCCGAATTTCCTGTCCTGAAGGGGGCGTCGTGTCCGAACGGAATCTGTCGGCCGGGCGCGTTGCGGTGTGCGGCCTCGGCAACGTCGGCACCGTCCAACTGGCGAACCTCCTGACGCCGCGCGGTCGCCGGCGTTAACGACCGCGACCCGGAGCGTCAGCAAGCCGTCGCGCGGCAGTTCGGCGTCCCGGCGTACCGCGACTGGCCCGCGCTGCTGGGCGACCGGTCCGTCGGTGCGGTCGTCCTGGCGACCCCGTCGTCGGCCCACCGCGCCGGCGTCCTCGACTGCCTAAAGGCCGGCAAGCCGGTCTTCGTCGAGAAGCCTCTGGCTGACACGGAGGCCGACGCGAAGGCGATCGTCGCCGCCGATCACGTCGTGTGGGTCCGCGACGCCCGCCACCCGCTGGCGGCCTGCGCCCATGCTCGCATGACCCGCTACGGCGAAGCCGGCGTCTTCGACATCGACCTGTCGTCTCGGCCGGCGTCGCTGCTCACGGCCGACGGTTGAACTCAGCCCGACACCGTGACCCTCGGACGGCCCGACTACTTCGGCTGCCTGCGGTTGCAGCTCGACGCCTTCCTGCGGGCCGTCGAGACCGGTGCCCCGTTGCCAGTGCCGGCCGCCGACGGGTTGCGGGCGGAACTCGTCGCGCTCGCCGCCTTGAAGTCTCTCGAAACCGGTCACGAAGTCCCGACCCCGGAGGAGACAGGGCCGACCTGACCGATGTCCCACCGGGCACCGCCGCGTGGCGGGAAATTCGCGTCGATGCCGCCCGAGGTATCGAAGTGTTCGTCGTCCGTGGCCGCGCGTCGGGGCCACCGGCGGCCGTCACCGCCGGCGTCCACGGCGACGAGTACGAGGGCGTCGCCGCGGTCGGTGACCTAACGAACGCCCTCGACCCGGTGACACTTCGCGGCACGCTGATTCTCGTCCCCGTGGCCAACCCGACGGCGTTTGCCGCCGGCACGCGCACCAACCCGGAGGACGGAGCGAACCTCGCACGCTCCTTCCCCGGCGACCCGGACGGCACGCCGACCGAACGACTCGCGGCGAAGCTGTTCACCGCCGTCGGGGGAAACGTCGCGACGACAGCGTACCTCCACTGTGACGCCTGTGACACGTCCCAGCCCCTCGCGGCGGACACCGCGGCTGCCCGGTCTGCCGCCGCAACGGTCACCGAGTACCGCTGGAAGTCCGCTACTGCGACCCACCGGGGACGCTGACGCCCGACGGGACCGAGCGTGGGGTGTGGCGATGGCGGCACTGGCTCCCGCCGGTTTCGGCACGCCCACTTTGCAGAAGGCGGTACGCCGCTGTCGGCTGTCGCGCCGGGGCAACTGCTCAAGGACGAGACCCGCAAACCGACGTGGTCGTGGAAGGGCCGCCCCAACGCGGTGACGGCGGCGGCCGCGTAGCACTTCGGGTTCGACCGGTTGGTGGTCATTAGCACCGGCAACCGCGGCGACGCGGCGGCGCCGTCCTCGAAGCCATCCTGTACGTCGTCCGCCAGGGAGTGACGTGGCGGATACTTCCCACCGAGTCCCCGCAGTGGAACATCGCCCTCTGGTACTTCCATCCGTACCAAAAGACGGCACCTGGCCTTGCCCCAGCAGTGTGAATCGCCAGGATCGGCGGCAGACGAAAAAAAAGTCTGATATTTCCGATATTTTATTGACAACGCATGGCTTCACGAATGCAGTGGTATCGTGGATGGCCTTACCATCTACTTTCCATGTTCCTGGTGATCTCGAGGTAACAACATGTTCCGGAAAATCTTGAGCATCTGTTTCGTTTTGATGGCGCTCACCGCTACGCTGTTGGCCGCTGGCGTGGCCCCAGCCGCACTCGGTGCCAATACGGCGGGTGGGAATCACGTCTGCGGGGATTTTTCTGGCCTGAGCGATAGCTGCAGTAATAACATCATTTACAAAAATGGTGCCGTGGTGCGAAATCACACAAGCTTCAAGTCATTTTGCAATGAGCTAGACAGCATCGCAACGCGAAATGACAAGAAGCGGTACACGGTCAAGCAAACTGGATGTAACGACTGAGCGGCAACGACCTTCCGTGCGGGCCCATCAGCGCCTGTCGCTAGCGGTTCCAGGACTGGCATCGCTTGGGAGGAGTCTGGGCCGTTCTGCACCGCATACTGTTCGGCGGACTCGACAGTGCAGACACGACCAACCTGACGCCGTCAAGAGATTATCTCACCGCGCACTTGGGGCGGGGAGGGCAGCGGGTCAAACCCGCTTGGTCCGCAAGCACCGCGTGGCCGTCGACGCAAATGGCGTACTGCTACCCTGACCGGCGCGAACGTACCGAAGGTCGGTAGGCCTAACAGAATGTCGGACGTACCGCACGGCGATTGATGGTACGACAGCGAACTGTACCCGGAGGAGCGACGCCACTGGCGCATCGACCCGGTGTTGGCCATGCTCAACACCAAGCACAAAAGCGGCACGGGCAAGTACCAGTGGGTAATTGAGCGGTTCTTCGCCTGAGTGTATCGGAAGCTGCGGCTGGGTACCAACTGGAATATGGCTACGCCCCAGCTCGCCTGTTGCCTCATGTGTCTGAACTGCCTCCTGCGAACTGCCCTAACTCAACTTCATTCTGCCACCGCTTCTTATTGAACTAAGCCGGCTTCTTCGGCAGTGGAGATGGCCGAACGTAGCAAAACCGGACTGGGCGTCAGGGCCAGGGCGTCGCCACTCCGCCCTTTTTCTTGACTGATTGGGTAGCATTTCAGGAGATTGCCCTGTGTCGTTCAAGTTGATGGACTTTCGTCTGTTCGCAATCCTCGGCTTGGCAACTTGTGTGGCCAGCCAGATTGATTATGAGCGTGCTACTCCAGCGTTCTGTGGCGACGAGTTGGCCTGTGAGGAAGTTTCCCACTCCTTCTTCGGCAGCATTCTCGGAGTCCCCCTTCCCGTACTTGGTATTGTCGCGTTCGCGTCGTTCGTTGGCACCAGTCTGTTCCCTGATCGTCCTGCCGTGAGGTACTTGGGGCCGATGGCGATCCTTGCAGGCTTGGTCGGGTTGGGTCTGTTGCTAATTCAGGCCTTTTTGATCCGCCGCTTATGCCCTCTGTGCCTGCTCATCGACGCGCTGGCCATGGTAATCGCAGCCGTCGAGTTGGGCACCCGTCCATTACTTCCCACATCTATTTCTTCGGGCACATGCCTTGCTTGGGTCATCGTGGCCATATTAGGCGTGATCGCACCGGTCACGTGGAGCACGGTGCATCCCCCGCCACCCGTGCCTCAAGTCGTCAAAACGCACTGGTGCTCGGGGAAAATCACTATAGTGAAAGTCACGGATTTTACGTGCATCCATTGCAGACGAACCCATGTGGCTCTATCTGAATTCCGAAAGCAAAGGGGCGACGAGGTCAAATTCGTTCGTTTGGTGAAGCCACTACGCCGTCACGTTCATAGCGAACAAGCCGCGCGGACTTACAGGTTCGCTGCTGCCAAGGGCAAGGCAGATGAAATGGCTGACGCCCTTTTCTCCGCGTCCGACCTCACTGATCAGGGCTGCGAGAACTTGACCCTCGCAATCGGCTTGGATCTGACAGAATATCGGGTATTTTTGGCTTCTCCGGAGACGGATCGAACGATGATTGAACTGAAGGCGGAATTCGAGTGGGCTCATAGCCTTCCAATAATATGCGTACAAGAACGATTGTTGAATGGTGAGCAGTCGAGACAAGCTCTTGAGAGGGCATACCAACGAGCGAGCAGATAACTAGGCCCTGTTGATGGATGCGGGTCTGGGAGCGAAGGATTCTGCAAGGAGTCCCCCGTCACGCCGGTAGGATCGCCCGCGGAAGATGATCACCAACCCCATGTGGGCCGTCCTGAAAGCCCACGTCGTGCCGACCGGCTGCCACGCTTACGGGGCCAAGCCCGAGACCTCCGACCGCGTCTTCCTGGAAGCCCTGCTCGACTTCGCCCGCACCGGCTGCCCGTGGCGCGACCTGTCCGCCGGCTTCGGGTCGTGGGACGCCGCGTACAACCGCTTCCGCCGCTGGGTCCGCAGCGGTCGCCTCCGAAAGCTCTTCGAGGCCCTGACCGAACGTCCCGAACTCGGCGACCTGCCGCGCGTCTTCATCGACTCCACCGTCCTGCGGCCCACGCCCACGCCGCCGGGGGCCGCGAAAAAAAGCGCCTCCGGGGTCGGACGGCCCACGGACGACCCGCTCCTGAAGGCGGCCGTGGGGCGGGTGCCGGGGGTCGAGGAGGCGGTAGCCGACAAGGATTCGACGGGCGGCCGCAGCGGCAGGCCTGCTTCGACTTGGGGTCATGTCGCAGGTCCCCGGCGGGTCGAACCAGAAGGAGCCGGCGGAGGTGGAATCTGAGGCGTACCGGGAGCGGAATCGGGTCGAGCAGTTCTTCGCCAAGATGAAGCAGTTCCGCCGGGCGGCGACCCGGTACGAGAAGCTGAAGGTGACCTTCGGCGAGTTCCTGAACCTCCGTCTTCGGCGTCATCCGGCTACGCGCAATCGTCAACAGGGCCTGGCATCGCATTTCAGCAACGTGATGCCGCCGTAGCGCATCACATACCGGGCTGCCGGTGTGACCCTACGCCGCCTGGCGGGACTGCTGGCGGGTGAACTGGCGGCACACCTCGACGACGCGGGCCTGCTGCGACTCGGTGATCTCCGGGAAGATCGGCAGCGCCAGCACCGCCTTCGCCGCCGACTCGCTGACCGGGAAGTCGCCGGCGCGGTGGCCCAGGTGCGTCAGGCACTCCTGCTGGTGCAGCGGCAGCGGGTAGTAGACTTCGCAGCCGACGTTCTCGGCCTTGAGGTACTTCACCAGGGCGTCGCGCTGGCCGTTGGCGACGCGGACGACGTACTGGTTGAACGTGTGCAGGCCCGACGGGTTCGGCACCGGGCGCTCGAAGAAGCCGTCGAGACCTTGGGCGGCGATCAGCATGTCGTAGCGGCCGGCGGCGGCGCGGCGGCCCTCGATCCACGCGTCGACGTGCGGCAACTTCACCCGCAGGATCGCGGCGTGGACGGCGTCGAGCCGGGCGTTCCAGCCGAGGTACTTGTGGTAATACTTCACGTCGCAGCCGTGGTTGCGCAGGGCGGCCATCTTGGCGTGCAGGTCGGCGTTGTTCGTCGTCACCATGCCGGCGTCGCCCAGCGTCCCGAGGTTCTTGCTCGGGTAGAAGCTGAAGCAGCTAATCACACCCAAACTGCCGCAGCGCCGGCCGCGGTAGTCGGAGCCGAACGACTGCGCCGCGTCCTCGATGACGTAGAGGCCGTGGCGGTCGGCGATGTCCCAGATCGCGTCCATCTCGGCGCAGCGGCCGAACAGGTGGACCGGCATGATCGCGCGCGTCCGCGGCGTGATGGCGGCCTCAATTAGCGCCGGGTCGAGGTTGTAGGTGTCGGGGTCCACGTCGACGAAGACCGGCGTCGCGCCGACGCGGCTGACGCTGCCGACCGTGGCGAAGAAGGTGAAGGGCGGCAGGATGACTTCGTCGCCGGGGCCGATGTCGAGTGCGTGCAGGGCGAGTAACAGGGCGTCGGTGCCGGAGGCGCAGCCGAGGGCGTGCGTCGCCCGGCAGTAGGCGGCGGCCTCCTGCTCGAACGCGGCGACGACGGGGCCGAGGATCGCCTGCCCCGAGCGCAAGACGCCCAGCACGGCCGCCTCGATCTCGTCCTGGTGGTTGCGGTATTGCAGGGCGATGTCGCACAGCGGCACCGGCACGGGGGCCGGCTTGTCGGCGAGGCGGTCGGCGGGCATGGGCTACTCCTTGCGGTCGCCGCGGGGTCCGTCCCGAGACGTGGGGCATTTCGAGAGGCTGTCATCAGTACGGCGAACCGGGGCACTTTGTCAAGCCCGCTAACCGGGGCGAACCGGGCGGACGCAACTCGACTGGCGGGCCGCGGCCGACTTGCCTTATCCTGGTGGCCGCAGGAAGCAGCCCGGTTCAAAGGAGGGAACCCCCGATGCGACACATCAGCCGACTCGCCGCCCTACTCATCGTCACGATCTTCGTGAACGTCCCCGGCACCAAGGCCCGCGCCGCCGCCCCGCGCCCCGACGACGCGCCGCTGCACGCCGTACAGTTCGTCGATCGGGTCGAGGGCTGGGCGGTCGGCGACGAGGGGGCGATCCTGCACTCGATTGACGGCGGCAAGAGCTGGGAGCGGCAGCGCTCCGGCACGGCCGCCTCGCTGCGCCGCGTGCAGATGCTCTCGCCCTACGTCGGCTGGGCCGTCGGCCGCGTCGAGTCGCCGTACTCGGCCGCGGCGCAGGGCGTCGTCCTCGGCACGACCGACGGCGGCGGCACCTGGGGCGAAGTCACGTCGCAAAGCCTGCCGGGCCTGAACGCGGTGCAGTTCCTCGACGAGAAGTGCGGCTTCGTCGCCGGCGACTCGACCGACCTGCACCCGACGGCGGCCTTCCGCACGGCCAACGGCGGCCGCACCTGGCAAGCCCTGCGCGGCCCGCGCTGTGCGAACGCCGGCGGCTGGCAGGCGCTCGACGCCCGCTCCGCCGAGCACGCATTGCTGCTGGGCGACGCGGCCCCGGCGCTCGCCCGCGGCGCGGCGCTCGTACGGCCGGCGGCGTTGCAGTCGATCCCGTTCGGCGGCACCGCCTTCGCGCGGCACGGCGACTTCACGCTGTTCGCCGACCGCTCCGGGCAAATGGCCCGCCTGAGTGAAGACGGCACGCACCAACTCGTCGAGTTCGCCCCCGCTGCGGCCGGCTTCCGCGTCGCGTCGCTGTCGGCCGTCGGCGCGGAGGTCTGGTGCGTCGGCCGGCCGGGCAGCGTTGTCTGGCACTCGCCGGACTTCGGCGCGACCTGGGAGGGCTTCCCGACGCCGGTCACGACCGGCCTGCGTGCCGTGCAGATGCTCGACGCCAACACCGGCTGGGCCGTCGGCGACTTCGGCGTCGTCGTGACCACGGCCGACGGCGGCCGCACCTGGCAGACGCAACGCAGCGGCGGCCAACAGGCGGCGGCGCTGCAACTGCACGCCCGCCCGGAATCGATCGCCCTCGGGCTGACGGCCAAGCTCGCGCTGGACGGCTACCACGCCGCGGCCGTCGTGCTGGGGCCGGGCCGCGAGCCGCGGGTGCAGTCGGCCTACCGCCTCGCCGGCGGCCGCGTCGCCGAGGTCGAGGCGGTCAAGGCGTGGCCGGACTACCTCGTCGAGCCGACGGCCGACCGCGACCCCAAGTCGCTGCCCGACGCCACCGACGCCGCGCTGCTGGCCCGGCTGGTCCTGGCGATCCGCACGTACCGCCCGGGGATGGTCGTGACCGACGCGATCGACCCCAAGGCCCCGTCGTCGGACCTGGCGGTGTTGTTGGCGACGAAGGCGGCGTTCCGGGTGGCCGCCGACCCGACGGCCTTCCCCGAACATCTGAGTGTCTTGAAGCTGACGCCGCACAGTGCCCACGCCCTGTACGGTCTCGCGGCCACGCCGGAAGCCGCGACCGTGCGGCACGACCTCACCGCCGTCGAGCCGCGCTTCGGCCTCGCGCTCCGGGACACGCTCCTCGAAGCGGCGGCGACGCTGACCGGCCGCTTCGC
>JANXTD010000870.1 GCA_025352585.1 Fimbriiglobus sp. | reverse complement strand
ACGGCCTCGGCCCGGTCTTCAACGCCAAGTCGTGCGCGGCTTGCCACTTCCAGGGCGGCGTCGGCGGCGGCGGCGAGATTAGCCACAACGCCACCGGCTTCGAGGTCTTGCCGCGGGCCAACGACCCGCGCTTCCTCGCCGGCACCCTGCACAACTTCAGCGTCGATCCCGGCGACAAGGAGACGTTCAAGATGCTGCGCAAGCAGTTCCCCGTGCGGTCCGGCCGCACCGAGACCCGCCCCTCGGCGATGTCCGACTGCCCGCCTCAGCAAGTCACCGTCCCGCCGTTCGACCCCGTCCGCACCATGTCGATGCAGTCGACCGCGATCTTCGGCTCCGGCTGGATCGACCGCATCCCCGAGAAGGCGATCGTCCAGAACATGCGCAACCGCGCCTTCTCGAACGTCAGCAAGGAGTTCGGGCTGAACTTCGGTACCGTGCCCGTCGGCCGGCTGCGCACACTGCCCGACGGCCGCGTCGGCCGCTTCGGCTGGAAGGCCCAGTTCGCCTCGCTCGAAGACTTCGTCGCCACGGCCTGCGCCAACGAGATCGGCCTCGGCACCCCGGCGGTCAAGCAGGCCAAGCCGTTCGGCAAGCCCGACGCCCCGGACGTGGCCCCCGACCTCGACCGCCGCCAGTTCGGGCAACTCATGGCCTTCATCGACACCTTGCCCAAGCCGGTGGAGGTCGTCCCCGAGTCGGCCGTGGACCGCGACGCCGCGCGGCTCGGGAAGAAGCTCTTCGGCACCGTCGGCTGCGCCACCTGCCACGTCCCCGACCTCGGCGGCGTGAAGGGCATCTACACCGACCTGTTGCTGTACACCCTCGACGACCCGACCCCGCCCGGCGGCAGCAGCCCGTACGGCCCGGAGCCGCCGCCGGAGTCGCCGCGGCCCGACGACCTGCCGACGCCGGCCGAGTGGAAGACGCCGGCGCTCTGGGGCGTCGCCGACTCCGCGCCGTACTTCCACGACGGCACCGCCATGACCCTGCGCGACGCGATCCTGCGGCACAACGGCGACGCCAAGGGCGTGACGAAGGCGTTCACGGGCCTGCCGGCGGCCGACCAGGCCCTGATCGAGAGCTTCCTGCACACGCTGAAGGCCCCGCCGACGGCCGCTCCGCTCCGCGACTACTCGGTCACGGACTTGCGCCGGAAGTGAGCCGCTCGAAGAAGTCCGTGAACCGGGCGACCATCGCCGCCCGGCCGTAGTTCGCCGCGACGAATTCTTGAGCCGCCCGCCCGTAACGGCGGGCGGTCTCTTGAGCGGCCATCAACTCGCCAATGGCGTTCGCCAGCGCATCCACGTCGCCCGCCGCAACCACACGACCACTCACGCCGTCGGCGACCAGGCGGGCGTTGGCCCCCACGTCGGTCGCCACGACCGCCCGTCCCGCCGCCATCATTTCGAGCAGCGCGTTCGACATCCCCTCGCTGTGCGACGGCAGCACCGCCACGTCGATCGACTTCAGGAACGCCGGCACGTCGATGACACTGCCGCGCAGCACGAAGCAGTCGTCGAGGCCGAGTTCGGCGTGCAGTCGCTCCAGGTCGGCCCGCTGCTCGCCGTCGCCGGCGACCTCGAACACCGCGTGCGGGTGCCGCTCCAGCACGAGCTTCGCCGCGCGCATCAGCCCGTCGATGTTCTTCACCGGCCGCAAGTTGGCGACGCAGCCGACCCGCACGATTCCCGGCCGCGCGAACGGCGGCGGGGCGTCGGCGAAGCGGTCGAGATCGACGCCGTTCTCGACGACGACGACCCGCGCCGGGTCGAGGCCGTCGGCGTCGATCAACGCTTGCCGGCCGGTGTCGCTGTTGGTGAGGGCGGCATCGACCCACGGTCGGGCGAGTCGGTTGAGGAGGCGGTGCTTGCGAGTCAGCCAGTAGCCCAGGTTGTTGCGGACGCGCACGACCCGGCGCACGCCGCAGAGCTTCGCCACGGGCAGCGCGAAGTAAGCCGAGTCGAGGAAGTAGAGCGTCGCCACGTCCGGCGGGTGGTCACGCCAAAATCGCCGCAGCCGCAGCGCCGCGCGGGCGGCGTGGAGGCCGACGAGCCGCGTCACGCCCAACCGGATCACCGGGCAGTCGCGTGGCTCCAGTTCCTGCGAACTCGCCGCGCGGCCGTCGAGCAGCACGAGCGACGGCGACACCCGGCGGCGGTCGAGTCCGCGAATCAGCGCGAGCAACTGCGACTCGGTGCCGGCGCGGCCGAGGTTGTCGACGACGAACGACACGGCGACCGGCTCACCCCGCATGGGCATGGTCGCGACTCCGCACGGCGTTCGCGCCGAGCAACTGGCCGAAGAGTTCCAAGTACGCGTCCGCCTGGGCTTTGAACGTGAAGTGCGTCTGCATCCGCCGGCGGCCGGCGTCGCCCATCGCCCTGCGCAAGTCGGCGTCGCCCAGCAACTGTGACATCCGCGCGGCGAGCGCCACCGGGTCGCCCGGCGGGACGACGTAGCCGGTCTCGCCGTCGGCGATGACTTCGGGGACGCCGCCGACGGCGGTGCCGACGACCGGCACGCCGGCCGCGCTCGCCTCCAGCAGCACGTTCGGCAAGCCCTCGGTGAACGACGACAGC
>JANXTD010000836.1 GCA_025352585.1 Fimbriiglobus sp. | reverse complement strand
CGGTCGCGCTGGTCACCAACCACACCGGCAAGACGATCGACGGCACCCCGACCATCGACCTGCTCAGCGCGGCCGAGGGGGTCAAACTCGTCGCGCTGTTCAGCCCCGAGCACGGCATCCGCGGCGAGGCGGACGAGAAGGTCGGGGACACGACCGACGCCAAGACCGGCCTGCCGGTGTACAGCCTGTACGGCGTCCGCACCCGGCCGACGGCGGCGCAGTTGAAGGGCGTCGATGTCGTCGTCTACGACATTCAGGACATCGGTTGCCGCTTCTACACGTACATCGCCACCCTCGGCGGCGTGCTGGAGAGTGCCAAGGAGGCTGGGGCTTCGGTCCTGGTACTCGACCGGCCCAACCCGCTGGGCGGCGTCGCCGTCGAAGGCCCGATGCGCGACGCCGGCCCCGGCTCGTTCGTGGCCTACCACGACTTGCCGCTGCGGCACGGCATGACCGTCGGCGAGTTGGCGCGGATGTTCAACGCCGAGCGGAAGTTCGACGCGAAACTCGACGTGGTCGCCGTCGGCGGCTGGAAGCGTGGCGACACCCACGAGAAGACGGGGCTGCCGTGGCGCAACCCGTCGCCGAACATGCGGCACCTGACCGCGGCGTTCGTCTACCCCGGCGTCGGCCTGCTCGAAACCACGAACGTGAGTGTGGGTCGCGGCACGGAGCGGCCGTTCGAGTGGTTCGGCGCGCCGTGGCTCGACGCCGGCAAACTCGCCGCCGACTTGAATGCCCGGAACCTGCCGGGGGTCGCCTTCACGCCGGTGGTCCGCACGCCGACGTACTCGACGCACAAGGGGGTCGCCTGCAACGGCCTCGACATCCTGGTGCTCGACCGCGCTAAGTTACAGGGCGTCGCGCTGGGCTTGCACCTGGCGTCGGCGTTACGCGCGACCCACCCCGCCGAGTGGCGGACGAAGGGCTTCAACCGCCTGCTCGCGAGTGAAGCGACCGAGGCCGGCATCCTCGCCGGCAAGCCGGTCGCCGAGGTCTTGTCCGCCGCGGCCGCCGACGTGGCGAAGTTCACGGCCCGCCGCCAACCGTTCCTGCTGTACCCGGAGTGACCGCCGCGATGCTGAAGTTCTCGCTGTTCGACGCCGCGTTGCCCTACGCCGAGTTCCTGAGCACGTTCGGCGGCCCCGCCGACCGCGACCGCTGGGACCAGCGCCGCGCCGCCGTGGCGCTGACGCCCGAGCAGGTCGAACTGCTGGGCAAGTTCACGCGGGTGACGCAGGTCATGGTGCTGGCCGGGGCGTGGTGCGGCGACTGCGCGGCGCAGTGCCCCATCCTGGAGCGCTTCGCCGAGGTCGCCCCGGCGCTGCGGGTGAAGTACCTCGACCGCGACGCCCACCCCGAGGCGCAGGCGGAGTTGAAGATCAACGGCGGCGGCCGGGTGCCGGTGGCGGTCTTCTTCAGCGAGGACGGCCACGAAGTCTCGCGCTTCGGCGAGCGGACGTTGGCGCACTACCGCAAGTTGGTCGCGGCGCTGGTGCCGGGGCTGCCGGTCGGGGCCGACCCGGCGGCGCAGCAGGCACTGGTGGTCGCGGACTGGCTGCGCGAGCTGGAGCGGGCGCAGTGGGTGCTGCGGCTGTCGCCGCGGTTGCGGGCCTTGCACTCGGACTGATCGTAACTTAAGTTAACCTGCCCCAGTCCCCGCCGCCGCCGGCCCGAGGCCCCTCGATGTTCCCGTACTCGTGCCCGTTCTGCTCGCAGCGGCTGTTGGCGTTGCCCGACCGCGTGGGGCAGCGGACGATCTGCCCGAAGTGCCTGCGGCCGCTGACGATTCCGCGGCCGGATCACGCCGGCGACGACCCGGACCACGACCCGACGATCGACCTCGACGCCCCGCCGCCATCGCGGCCGCCGGAGAACGGCTACGCGGCGCGGCCCCACGACGACCCGGCCGAGGTGTCGCTGAGTACGGCGCTGCCGCCGGAGGAGCCGGAGGACATCGACCTGGCGCCCGACACGGCGAGCGACTTCGGCGTGCTCGGGTCGGTCGGCGGCCCCCCCGTGGACCGCGAGTTGCCGGACGACGAGGTCGATTTGGGCGTGTCGGAGGAGACGCCGCCGCCGATCGAGCTGAAGGCGGCCCCCGCGCGGCCCTCGGCCGGCGACGCCGCCCCGCCCCCGGCTGCCCCGCCGCGCGCGACC
>JANXTD010000824.1 GCA_025352585.1 Fimbriiglobus sp. | reverse complement strand
GGCCGCCGGGGATGACCGCGGGGTCGATCAGCAGCGGGTACTTCCAGTAGACGTGCGTGCTGTTGTGCCCGGCCTTCGGCACGCTCACACCGGGGACGCCGGCGAGCAGCTCGTCCATCAGCGCGGCCATCTTGGCGCGGGCCTCGACGACGCCGGCGAGTTTGTGCATCTGGGCGTTGGCGACGGCCGCTTGCAACTCGGTGAAGCGGTAGTTGAGGGCCAAAAAGTAGTGGTCGGCGTTGGCGTCGCCGTAGCCCCACGCCTTGTTGGCGAACAGGTAGACCCGGCGGGCGAGGGCCGCGTCGTTGCTCACGACCAGGCCGCCCTCGCCGGTGGTGACGTGCTTGCCCTGTTGCAGGCTGAAGCAGCCGAGGTCGCCGAACGTGCCGACCGGGCGGCCGCGGTGCGTGGCCAGGAAGGCCTGGGCGCAGTCCTCGATGACCTTGACGTTGCGGCTGCGGGCCAGCGCCATGATCGCGGTCATGTTGCAGGGGTTGCCGAACAGGTGCGTCACGACGATCGCCTTCGTGCGCGGGCTGAGCCGCTGCGCGATGCTCTTGGCGGTGACGTTGCCGGTCGCGGGGTCCACGTCGGCGAACACCGGAATCGCCCCCTGGTAGAGGATCGGCGTCAGTGCCCCCATGTCGGTGATCGACGTGGTGATGATCTCGTCGCCCGGCTCGGGGTCGAGCGCGGCGACGGCGCAGTGGATCGCCGCACTCCCCGAACTGCACGCGGTGGCGAACTTGGCCCCGAGCATCCCGGCGAAGTGGGCTTCGAGGGTTCTGCCCTGCTGGCCCTTCGTCACCGTGAGTGTCCCGCTGCGCAGGGCCTCGGTCACCGCGGCGATCTCTTCGTCGCCGAGGGTGCGGCCGGTCGCGTCCTGGTCGGACGGCAGGGGCAGCAGGTCGTCTTCGGGGGTGGCGTTCGTCGGCGTCATCGTCGGCGTCCTGGTGGGGGTCATGGCGGTGTCCGGCCTGGGCCGCCGGGGGGCAGCGACGCGGGCGTCGTTCGGGGTTAAGGGGGTCCGGCCGCGGGAGGGGGCGGCCGGGTCAGGGGGTCAAGTCGGCGGGCGGTACGGGTTGACGACCATCCGCCGCACGTCGGCGGGGTCGCGGGGGCCGGTCGGCCGGGTCGGGTGCTGCCGGATCAGCACGGCGTTGCTCTCGGTGTGCGACACGATCACGTCCTTGATCACGGCGTCGCGGTGGGCGCGGACCCAGGTGCCCAGCAGCCGGGCGCGGGCCAGCTTGGCCATCAGCCCCAAGTGGCCGACGACCGTGCGCGCGGTTCTCATCTTCGACCGCCCCAGCACGCGGACTTCCAGCGTCGTCGGGTACTCCACGATCGTCCCGCCGCTCAGGTCCACCCGGCCGAGCAGTTCGGCGACGCCGAGGTAGCGGCCGTGGGTCAGGTTGATGCCGGCGACGCTGGAGCGCCGGTAGACGCGGAAGCAACTGGTGTACGTCGAGAGCTTCTGCCGCAGGATGCGCCGGTACATCCAGGTCGCGCCTTTCGAGAGCGTCAAGCGCCAGCGCGGCACGTTGCGCACGGCCCCGAGGCGGTGGTACGGCGAGGCGGTGACGACATCGACGCCGGGCTTCAGGAGCGGCACCATGTGGCGGAGTTCGAGCGGGTCGTAGGAGCAGTCGCAGTCCATCGAGGCGACGAGTTCGGTGTCGGCGCGGCGCAGGCCGGTGCCGATCGCGGCGGCGACGCCCTGGTTGCGCTCGTGCCGCGTCAGGGCGTAGCCGGGCCGGCCGTCGAACGCGCCGAGCAGCCGCGCCCAGGTGTCGTCGGTGCTGCCGTCGTCCACCAGCACGTAGCGCACCTCGTAGTCGGCGGCGAGGCGGTCGCGGACGTGGCCGAGGGTGTTGCTCAGGAAGCGGATCGACTCCTCCTCGTTGAAGACCGGCACGACGATGGTGAGCGCCGGGGCCGGCTTGCCGTCGGGCCGCGGCGTCCCGACGGGCGGCGTCGCGCTGCCGGGCATCGTGTCCTGGATCGCCCAGGCGTGGCCGGCGGTTTCGGCGGCGGGCGTGCGGGCCGGCGAGTCGGCGGGCAACTCGGTCGAGAGCTTGAGGTGGTCGGCCACGCTCGTGAAGCGGTACTTGGCCAGCAGCGCCCCGAGGCGGGCCGGCATCTCGTCGAGGTTACGGTAGTGCCGCTTCTGGGTGAGCCACGAGCCGATGGCCAGGCGCGGCTGGCCGTGGTCGAGTTCCCAGACGTGGAAGTACGCCACGAGCGGCGACGGCTCCTCGGCGTCCCACTTGGCCGCGGCGCGGCGGCTCAGCGGGGCCGGCAGTTGCCGCAGGTAGTTGCCCCCGGCGACCGGCACGCGCACGCCCAGCACCGGGGCCGTCGAGACGGGGACCTCCCAGAGGCCGCGGCCGGCCGCCTCGTGGCGGTGCAGGTGGCGGCGGTGCGGCTGCCCGGCGAAGTCGCGGCCCATCGGGGCCACACTCGAGTCGTAGGCGAACCCCAGTTCGGCCAGCACGTCCAAGGCCCACAGGTCCTCGGGGCCGAACCAGCCGTCGGCGACGCGGTAGCCGACGGCCGCCCGCCCGCTGGCGCGCTGGACCTCGTCGCGCGCCCGCTGGCAGTCCTCGGCGAACTCGGCGGGCGTCATGCCGCGGATGCTGCGGTGGTAGTAGCCCTTCACGGCGACCTCGTGCCCGGCGTCGGCGACGCGGCGGACCAGGTGCGGGAAGCGGCGGGCGACCCAGCCCAGCACGAAGAACGTCGCCTGGGCCTGGTGCGCGGCGAGCAGGGCGAGGGTCTTCTCGGTGCCGGCCTCGAGCCGCGACTCGAAGCGGTACCACTGATCTTTTTGGACGAAGCGGTTGAACGCGCCGACCTGGAAGTAGTCCTCGAGCGCCACCGTGAGGATGTGCGGCCCCCCCGGAACCTGCGGCGGCGCGGGCAGCGGCGGCAGCCGGAGGTCCAGCGCCGGGAAGTCGGAGGTCGGCGTGTCGGGGGCCATTGGGGAGTTACGCCTGGGGCGGAAGTCTCGGTCCCGCGACGGGCGCGGGTCGATTCGGTTGCAGTAGCTTTACTTAGCACGCGGCGCACCCTTGCGCGGCGGTCCCGCCAGAAAGACGGAAATAGTCGCCGCCCGGCCGGACGGACGCGGCGCACCGTTCGCACGGGCGGGCCGCGTCGGGTATGATGAGGTGGCACGTTTTTCCCCGCTTGCAACCCCGCGACCAGAGGGCGGCCCACCGTGGGACAGAAGATCGAAAAGGACCTCCAGCGCTTCCGCAAGATCGTCCGCGGCAAGATCAAGTCGAACCTCTCGAAGTACATCAGCCAGGGCGAGATGATCGGCAAGAAGGGCAACGACCTCGTGTCGATCCCGGTGCCGGCCATCAACCTGCCGCAGTTCCGCTTCGGGACCAAAGGCTCCGGCGGCGTCGGCGTCGGCCCCGGCGACCCCGGCCAGCCGCTGAGCGCGCCCCAGCAGGACGGCGACGGCAAGGGCCAGGCCGGCGGCGACCCCGGCGGCCACATCCTCGAAGTCGAGCTGACGATGGAGGAACTCGCCGCGATCCTCGGCGAGGAGTTGGCCCTGCCGCGCATCGAGCCGAAGGGCAAGAAGAACGTCACCACCACCCGCAGCCGCTACTCGAGCATCCGCAACGTCGGCCCGGAAAGTCTGCGGCACTTTAAGCGCACCTACCGGCAGGCGTTGCGGCGGCAGATCTCCGCCGGCGGCTACGACCCCACCAACCCGCTGGTGGTGCCGGAGCGCGAGGACAAGCGCTACCGCAGTTCGAAGGACACGCAGAAGCCCGAGGCGGTGGCCTGTGTCGTGTACATGATGGACGTGTCGGGGTCGATGACCGACGAGCAGAAGCAGATCGTCCGCATCGAGGCCTTCTGGATCGACACCTGGATCAAGGCCCACTACCAGGGCGTCGATCGCGTCTTCATCATCCACGACGCCCAGGCCAAGGAGGTCGACGAGCACACCTTCTTCCACACGCGCGAGAGCGGCGGCACGCGCATCAGCACCGCCTACGACCTGGCCGACAAGATTCTCACGGCGCGGTACCCGGCGAGCGAGTGGAACCTGTACGCCTTCCACTTCTCCGACGGCGACAACCTGGGCGAGGACATCCCCAAGTGCCTCGACATCCTGTCCCAGCGGCTGTTGCCGAAGCTGAACCTGTTCGGCTACGGCCAGGTCGAGAGTCCGTACGGCAGCGGCGAGTTCTTCGACCACATCGACGAGTTGACGGCGACGCACCCCGAGATCGTGACGACGCGCGTGCCGAACCGCGACGCGATCCTGGGCAGCATCAAGGCGTTCCTGAGCACGGGCCGGTAACTGGAGGGGAGACGCGATGTTCCAGTCCGTGACGTACACCGGCTTCGAGAAGCACCCCGAGAGGCGCGCCTGGGTCGAGGGCGTTGTGATGCCGCTGATGGCG
>JANXTD010000806.1 GCA_025352585.1 Fimbriiglobus sp. | reverse complement strand
CCGGCCGCGCCGGTTCCCGCCGAAGAGACTGGCAGCATCAGAACGGCGAGGGTCGGCCGGAGCGCGGACCGGGACGCCGTCTTGAGGGCAAGGACTGCCACTGCCACGGGCGTCCGGCCAGGCGTCGCCGGGTCCGGGGGGTTTCACCGCCCCCCGAGCGGCCTCGCCGCCTTACCACACCGGAACACAAGGAGTTGCCCGATCATGTTCGGCTTCACTCGGCCCCCCCGCCCGCACGACCCGACCCCCAAGCCCGCGGCCCCCAAGGCGATCGGCGGCCCGCTGGAGTGCCTCGACGACCGCATCACGCCCGCGGTCATCGCCGTCCCCGACTTCTACCAGGCCAGCGCCGGCCGCGTCCTCACCGTCGCCGTGCCCAACGGCGTGCTGGCCAACGACTTCTCGGACACCAACCCCGGCAACGTGCTCACCGCGTCGCGGACGGTCGATGCGAAGTACGTCAACGGGCTGGCCGTCCTGCCGATCCCCCTGCCGAGCGGCTCGCTCAACCTGCTGCCCAACGGCAGCTTCACCTTCATCACGCCCAACGAGGACCAGATCCCGATCAACGCGACGGCGGTCACCTTCAGCTACTCCGCCACGTCGGGCGGCCTCGCCGGGATCGCCACCGTCACGATCACCTTGCAGGACCGCCTCCAGAAGATCGTCGCGGTCGGGGCCGACGCCGGCGGCGGGCCGCACGTGCGCGTCTACGACACCTCCACGGCCGTCGAGAAGTTCAGCTTCTTCCCCTACGAGCCGACCTTCACCGGCGGCGTCCGCGTCGCGGTCGGCGACGTGAACAACGACGGCAGCCAGGACATCGTCACCATCCCGGCGTCCGGCGGCGCGCCGCGCCTGAAGATCTACAGCGGCCGCGACGGGTCGCTGATGGTGGACCAGTTCGTCTTCGACCCCGGCTTCCGCGGCGGCGGCTTCGTGGCCGTCGGCGACTACAACGGCGACGGCCGCAAGGACATCATCGTCGGGGCCGGGGCCGGCGGCGGCCCCCGCGTCGCGGTCTTCTCCATCAACCCCGGCAGCAACGCGCTGATCCCGATCGCCGACTTCTTCGCCTACACCCCCGAGACCCAGACCGGCGTGCGCGTCGCTGCCGGCGACCTCTACGCCGTCGGCCGCGACAACCTAATCACCGCCCCCGGACCTGGCGGCGGCCCGCAGGTCAACGTCTACGACGGCGTCCGCAACCGCCTCCGCCCCATCGTCTCGCCGCTCTACTCGTTCTTCGCCGGCGACTCGGCCAACCGCGACGGCGTCAACATCGCGACCGGCAACTTCCGCGGCGACGGCCGCTTCGACATCGTCACCGGCACCGCCTCCGGGCCGGGCGTAGTGCGGCAGTACGACGGCCGCACCGCCGGCCTGATCCGCGAGATCGCGATCCCGATCGACCAGACCCCCACCGGCGGCGGCACCACGAGCGGGCCGGGCACGTTCAACCTGACTTCGGGGGCCAACGGCACCTTGCTGTCGCCGTCGATCGCCCCGTTCACGCTGATCCCCGGCTCGACGACCGGCAACGCCTTCACCGGCGTCGCGACCGGCGGCGTGACCGTCGGGGCGACCGACTGGAACAAGGACGGCCTGGACGACATCGTCGTCGGGGCCGGCCGCGGCAACGCCCCGCGGGTGCGCATCCTGAACATCCGCGACGGGGCGGAGATCATCAACCTGTTGCCGTTCTCCGCGACCTTCCAGGGCGGCGTCAACGTGGCCGGCACGACGACGAACCTGACCAACATCGCCCAGCCGTTCTAACGGCCGCGACGATCCGTCATGGCGAGCCGTCCGCGTGAGCGGGGGTTTCCAGGCCCGCAAGCGCCTGGAATCCCCCGCTCACGCGGACGGCTCGCCTTTTGGCAATTTAACCCGCCGACTTCAGCCGCAACAGGCTCTCCTGGACCAGCCCCTTCGCGTCGGCCAGCAGTCGCAGAACTTCCACCACGTCGAGCGGCGGCTGGCCGGCGTGCGGGCCTTTCTCGACGCGGCAATACGTCGTGTGCTGGCCGACCAACTGGACGGCGTCGGTCAGCGCGTCCATCACCAGCGACAGGTTGCCGGCGTCGTGGCCGAACTGGAAGCGGTAGTCGTCGAGCCTCGCGGCGTCCGGGGGCGGCAACATCGGCGACTCCTGGGGCGGTTAGTGGCCGAACTCTTCGGCCAGGCAGATCACGAAGTTGTGGCAGAAGTGCAGCAGCATCGGCAGCGCCAGCCCGCCCGACAGCACGCGGGCGTACCCCAGCGTCACGCCGATGCCGATGAGCACCGGCCAGCCGGGGACGTTGCCGAGGTGGGCCATGCCGAAGAGGACCGAGCTGAGCCAGACCGAGGCGTGCAAGCCGAGGTGGTGCCGCAGGTGCCCCAGCAGCAGGAAGCGGAAGAACAGCTCCTCGACCACGGCCGGCTGGACGCAGACGGTCAGGACCGTCCGCCAGCCGTCGCGGGTGAACAGCCCATCGCCGGCGTCCTTGGCCTCCGGCGGGGCCGCGCCGTCGCCGCCGGTGAACACGTAAACGAGCAGGGCGTGGTAGGCGAAGTTGACGGCGATCACGACCGCGAACCCCGGCACGCTGAGCAGCCAGGTGCCGGGCCGGCTCCAGGCGGCGGCGTGGCGCAGCGGCCGGGACGCCAGCACGATCGCGGCGACCACGATGACGGCATCGACGGACTCGAACACCAGGGTGTCGTAGAACATCTCGCGGCGCAGGCCGTCCTGGGCGGCGAGGCGGTCGGTGTTGAGCAGCAGCCCGTAGACGGCCTGGCTGAACGAGACGCCCATCATCCCCGCGTAGGCGACGAGGACGACGACGAGCGGCCCGAGGTGGGCCGGGCTGGTGGCGGGGGTTCTCGGCATGGGGCAATTGTAGGCGCGGCGTTTGCCCCGGCGAGCGGGGGACGACAGTCCTCCGAGTCCACGCCTCACCGGGGGACTTTCGTGGGCGGAAGATGCACTCGGAGGACTG
>JANXTD010000759.1 GCA_025352585.1 Fimbriiglobus sp. | reverse complement strand
GCCTACGCCGCGACCGGGCGGCCGAGCGTGCCCCCGGAGCGCCTGCTCAAGGCCCAGTTGCTCCTCGCCTTGTACTCGATCCGCAGCGAGCGGCAGTTGTGCGAGCGGATCGACACCGACCTGCTCTTCCGCTGGTTCCTCGACCTCCAGCCCGGCGACGACGCGTTCGTCCCGGCCGTGTTCTCGCACAACCGCAAGCGCCTCGACGACGCCGCGTTGACCCGCGCCTTCTTCGACGCCGTGGTGGCGGAGGCCCTGACCGCCGGGCTGTGCAGCGAGCACTTCAGCGTGGACGGCACGCTCATCGAGAGCTTCGCGTCGGCCAAGAGCTTCCGGCCCATCGCCGCCCCGCCGGCCGGGGGGCCGCCGAGTGACGGCGGGCCGCCGGGCGACGACGGGCCGCTGACCGCGCCGACGGCCGGCGGCGGACCGCCCCCCGCGCCCCAGGGTGACGGGAACGGGTTCAAGCCGAGCAACCCGGAGGTCGACTTCCGCGGGCAGAAGCGGACCAACGCGACGCACGCGAGCCGGACGGACCCGGAGGCGAGGCTGTACCGCAAGGGCCGCGGCAAGGAGGCGAAGCTGAGCCACATGGGTCACGCGCTGAGCGAGAACCGGCACGGGCTGGTCCTGGGGGTGACGGCCACCGAGGCGAGCGGGACGGCCGAGCGGGCGGCGGCCCTGGAGATGGTGGACGCGTTGGCGGCCGCGCACGGGCGGACGCCGAAGACGCTGGGGGCGGACAAGGGGTACGACGCCGGCGAGTTCTTGCTGGACGTGGAGGGGCGGTCGGTGGTGCCGCACGTGCCGCTGGTGGGGGAGCCGCGGGACCCGAAGGGCGTGGCGGACAAGACGCAGCGAGCCGGTGTCGAGGCGCGGCAGCGGATGAAGGCTCGGGCGGGTAGTGAGGGGTACCGGCTGAGTCAGAAGTGCCGCAAGAAGGTCGAGGAGGTGTTCGGCTGGGTGAAGGGGGTGGCGGGGGCGGGCCGGAGCCGGCTGGTGGGCCGGTGGAAGTTGCAGCAGACGCTGGAGCTGGCGGCCGCGGCGTACAACCTGGTGCGGCTGAGGCGGCTGGCCCCGGCCGTGTGAGGACGGAAGGCGGTGGCGGGAGCCGAGTCCCGGTGGCCGGGCCGAGGCCGCCGGCGACCGGGACTGGAAAAAGTCGCGCGGACTGGCTGATTGCGAAGGCACACCCGCGTTTTTCAACACCCTGCTAGGGTGCTACCCCCTGACGCGTCCGGCTAAAAACTCTCGGGCCGGTGAGCCTCGAGCGCGACGCGCAGCACGGCCAACGCCTCGGTGCGGCGGACGTACGCTTGGCTCCGCCCCAGGCCGAGGGCGTCACCCGCGTCGGCGACGGTCGACCCCTCGATATAGATCTTCACCAGGATGACCCGGTCCGCATCGGGCAGGTTGTTGACCGCGTCCATGAGGGCGACGGCGGCCTCGGCGTCGCACAGATCCTGAAGAGGCAACTGCACGTCTTCCGCCACATCGACGCCCAGCCCGCCGCGGCAGGCGGCCGACTTGACGGACCTGCACACCGCGTACCCGACTTCATAGCGGAGGATGCCGCAGAGATAACAGGCCAGGTCGCGGCCGTCGTAGCCGCGGCCGAACATGGTGCCAAGCACGCGGCCGGCGCGGACGGCACGTTCGTAGCGCCCTTCGAGTTCGCCCATGACGTCGCTCGCGATCTCGCCGGCGTCGAGGCCCCGGCACCCGAACCCGTCGCGGTTGAGGCGGCGGGCGGCCTCGGCACACAGGAAGTGGAACACTTCGCTCCGGATCGCCTGCCAGAGCGCCAGGCCGGTGGCCCCCTGGAGGGTGTTCTGACGGATCGCGTCGAAGAGGCTTTGGGTCGCGCTAGAAGTGATGAGCATCGGGCGTCCTGACTAGGTGTGTCGTCGGTGGGTGTGAAGTCTCTCTCGGGCAGCCGGACGGGGTCCGGCTCGTGCGGTCCGCTTCCTCGCAGGCAAGGGGCGTGGACGGCGAGGGCCGCTCGAGCCTCGACTGGCGGAACAATATACACCCCCACCGAGCGATACAACGGCCACCAGTCAAAGAGGCGTAGGCCACTGTTGGCCGTATTTTCGCCGACTACTTGACGTTCCCCCGGCCGGGTGCGATTTTAGCGGCGAGCCGCGGATTCCGCGTTCGGCCGACGAACTGGAGTGGAGCCATGCCCGACCCGACCACGCCGCCCGAAGACGCGTCCGGGGGGCGAGTCGGCAAGAAAGCGGCGGCCGGAGAAGCCAAGAAGTCGCGGGTTCCGAAGCGAAGTGGGTCGGGGGAGGCGAATCGGGAAGGCGTGGCGCGGGGGCCGGGGTCGGAGGCCACGACGCCAGAGGTCGGCGCGGATTCGCAGGCCTATCGCGAACTGCGCCACCCGTGGGTGGTGTCGCTGTTGCGGCGGGTGAACAAGCGGATCGATGACATGTTCCGCGACAAGACGCGGTCGCAACTCGTCGACCTGCTCCGCGGGGAGTGTTGCTTCACTCACGCCCCGCACGACCGCTACCGCTACCGGCTGATTCAAGGCAAGCTGACGGCGTTCCGTCACGAGAATTGCGGCGAGGTAGACTGCTCGGTGGCGTGGACCGAAGACGTGCTCAGCGGCCTGTTGAAGATGGTCGAGGCCCTGGACAGCATCCACGCGAGACATGAGTTGCTGGATGTCGAACAGGCGGTCGGCAAGAGCAGTCGCATCTACCAGTCCATCGACTGGGAGCGGGGGCTCCAACTGCTCGTCGCCCTCAAGCTGTCGCACTTGACGGTCGCCAACCTGGTAGCCGTGGACCATGTCCACTTGCGGACCGGGCCCGCCAGCGTGTACCGCTCGTCGGGGGAGTGGCAGCCCGCGTGGGGGTTGGAGGGGAAGAACGACTACGGCTTACGCATCCGCTCGGCGCACGAGCGCGACACCGGGCGGCACGGCTACCTCATCTTCGGCTCGGCCCCCTCCCTGTCGATGATGGAAGCGGAGTCGAGCGCGGCGTACACCAGCTGGGCGCACAGCCTCAATCGCGCCGCCGCGACCGACCCCAACCCGCCTACCACTGACGACGTGGTGGCGGGCTACGAGTTGCTAAGGGCCTGGCTGCGTGGCCAGCGGCGGCAGTTCCAGCACGGCCAGTTGCCCCGCGTCAAGAACTACCTGCCCGCGTCTAGCTACGCCGAACTGTGCCGGCCGGGCGAATCGCGATTCGGCCCGCCGGCCGCCCGCGCCGCCCAACTCGACCTGCTCGCCGAGATGTCCAGCCTGCCGGGCGAGCCCGACGCGTACCGGCTCTTGCTGCTGGACGACTTCACTTTCAACTGCAGCGTGTCGGCGACCGAGTTGCGGGGGGTCGAGACGCTCATGCTCGTCGGCCGGTCGCTACCGAACGGCGCGCCGCTGGGCGACGGCCGGGTCGCCAGCGACTTCGACTGCGGCGGCCTGTACTCCGTCCGCGGGTACGACTTCGCCATCGGTTGGAGTACGGCGCGCGAGAAGTGTGAGCATGCCATGCGACTCTTTGACGCTCTCGACGGCATGCACCCGACAACTGTGTCGGCGGGCGAACTGCGTCGGGCCGCCGCCGCCTTGCGGGTGTGACATGGGACCGTCGTTCTGCGGAGCGCGGCCCGAACTGGAGGGCAGTCCACTTCACTCTCGCGAGCCGGGATTCCAGCCGCCGTGGGCATCCGCCGTCGATCGTGCGCTTGCGGCCCGTCACCTCCTTACCCCCGCCGCACCCGCGCTCGGCGTCGGATCCTTGCCCGCCGCGCGGCCCCGGCCGATCGGGATTCCCCAAGGAAAATGGATGGTCGAAGTTCAGGGCGATTCGGGTTGTGCGCCCGTGTGGACTTCCCGACGAATGGTGGGGCCGAAGTTGACGGTGTCGACTCCCGAGGAGGAGGCAACCCGTGAACCGAAAGACCGACACCGCCGAGTTGCGGACTTCGCCAGCCCGCCGCCGTGACCTTCCGCTCCGTCGAGGACAACCTCGCCGAGTGGCCGGTCGCCTGGATGGGCGACGCCCTCGAAGTCTCGGGGCGGGGTGCTACGCCGCCGGGGCGCGTTGGTCGCCGCGATCGGGTCGCTCCACGCCGAGGTCCGGGGCCGCTACGGTAGCCCCCAGGTGGCGGCCGAGTCGAACGCCCGCGGCCACGCCTGCGCGGAGAAAGCGGTGGCGGAACTGAAGCGCGAGGCGGGCATCCGGGCGAAAGCCCCGCGGCCGGGGCTGGCGAACGCGACGACGGAGCTGTTGTGGCAGGCGTCAGCGCACGGCCTGAGCGTCATGGCGCGTCACGACTGGAGGATCGGGGGGAACTCCGCCCGGAGGCGCGGCGAGAAAGCGACCGCCCGCCGAATCGGCGGGGGCACCGCCCCGCGATTTTTTCCAACGCCCTCACGCCCTTGGCTCGCCGGCCCCTACGGCTTGCGCGGGATCGGCATCGGGGTGATGCCGTCGAACAGGCGGCGGTCCTCGCCGCGCACCAGGCCGCCGGCCGTCTTGTCCGACACCTGGAAGTACATGTTCGACAGCAGACGCTGCATCTCCAACAGCGCCGGGTCGTCCGGGGCGTCGAACTGGCCGACCGTCACCCGGCTGCCGGTGCGGTGGTGCAAGATGTAACTCTCCAGCGGCCGCGGCGTCAGGCCGGCGTGCGCCGCCGCGGCCCGCGCGGCCCGCTCCATCGACTCGCTCCGCAGCGCCGTCGCCAGCACGAACGCCTGCCGCGCGGTCGAGTGCAGCAGTTTGTCCGCCTCGTCGCCGTGGAAGAGCCGCGTCATGACGCTCGACTCCTGGCCCTTGCCCTGCACCGTCGCCGGCACGGTGAAGTCCTTGACGATCAGCGTCCAACTCTTCTCGCACTTCAGCAGGCTCAGCGGCTCCTCGGCGTTGAGCGTGAAGATCGCCGGGTCGACGGCGTTGGCCTGCGGCGGGGCGCGGCGCACGGTCGGGTTCGGGAAGACCATCGCGCTGCGGTAGGGGTTGATGTAGGTGCCCTGGCTGACGATCTTGCCGTCGTCGCCGGGCAGGTCCGACACCGCCGCCTGCATGAGCTGGACGTTCGCCGGCACTGGCCACTCGCGCACGGCGGTGAGCGCCTTGCGGGCGGTGTCGGCGTCCTTGAAGCCGCCGACCAGGACGGCCCACTGCGGCTCGACGGTGACCTTGGGCATGCGGTAGACCGTCGGCACGTCGGCGTACTCGACGCCCCGCGCCGCCGCCTCGGCCTTCATCTGCGACTGGAGTTGCAGGAACGGCGCGAGTTCGGCCGCCTTGCCGGCGCGGAAGTCGGCCCGCCGCTGCTCCTCGCGCTGGCGGTCCTCGGCGTTGCGCTCGAAGAGGTACGCCGCCGCCTTGTGCTGCGTGCGGATCAGCCCGGCGAGTTCGACCGCCTGCGCCTTGGCCAGGTCGCCGACGTAGCTCTTGACGCAGATCAGCCACTCGCCGTGCTCGGGGCGCACCGCCCACTCGTGCGGCGGCTCGACCGCGACCGGGGCGACCGAGGCAGCCGCCACCCGGTTGGGCGTGCGGGTCGGGGCGGCGGGGCCGGTCGGGAAGTCCGGCAACGCCGCGGGTGGGGCCGGCTTCGGGGCGGGCGCGGCGGCCGGGGTGCCGGGGGCGGGCCGGTCCTCGCCGAAGCGCTGGGCGGCGGCGGGAGTCGGGGCGGCGAGCCAGCACAGTAAAGCGGCGAGCGGTAAGCGGCGCATGGGCGAAGTCCCCTCCGGGAGTCGGGTCGTCGGCCGCGACATACCGCCGCGCCCGTCGCCGTGCCAGCCCGACTTGAGGGGATTTTCAGGCGGCGTCGGCCAGCGCCTTGGCCGTGGCGGCCGCGCCGATGAAGCCGGCGTCGCTGCCCAGCGTCGCGTAGCGGATCGTCACCCGCTCGGCTGGGTAGTCGAGGGCGTACCGGTGGACGTTGGCGCGGATGGCGTCGAGGAACGGCGGGCCGGCCGCGACCATGCCGCCGGCGAAGACGATCGCCTCGGGGTCCACGGTGGCGATCAGCGCCGACGCCCCGAGGCCGAGGTAGAAGGCGGTGTCGGCGACGACCCTCTGGGCGACCGCGTCCCCGGCCGCGGCGGCGTCGAAGATCGCCTCGGAGGTCAGCCCCCGGCCGTCGTCGGCGTGCAGCAGTTGGCGCAAGCCCGACGGCGTGGCGACGTTTTCGAGCGTCTCGCGGGTGCGGGCCACGACCGCGGTGGCGCTGGCGTACGCTTCGAGGCAGCCCCGACGGCCGCAGCCGCAGAGCCGTCCGCGGTCCGGGAGTTCGATGCGCAGGTGGCCGATCTCGCCGCCGTGGCTGTGCGCCCCTTCGAGGACCTGGCCGCCCAGGACGATGCCGCCGCCGACGCCGGTGCCGAGGGTGAACAGCACCATGCTGGCGAACTCGCGGCCCGCGCCGACCCAGAATTCGCCGAGCGCCGCGGCGTTGGCGTCGTTCTGGAAGGCGACCGGCTTGCCGCCGAACATGGCCGAGACGTGGCGCGGGACCTCGAGGTTGCGCCACGGCTTGAGGTTGGGCGGGTCGAGGATCAGCCCGCGCTCGATGTCCATCATCCCCGGCGTGGCGACCCCGATGGCGGTCACGTCGTCGAGGGCGACCCCGGCGGCGGCGGCGGCCCGGCGGATCGCCTCGGCCATCGTGGCGAGGCCGGCGTCCTGGCCGCGTTCCGGCCGCGTCGGCAGGCTGATCGCGGGGGCGGCGCGGCCGTCGCCGTCCACGACCGCGGCCTTCATCGTGGTGCCGCCGACGTCCAGCCCGACAAACTTCCGCGCGTCGCCCATGTGCTCGAACCCCGTGGTGGTGCCCGAGGGGAGTTATAGCGAGTGGCCGCCGCGCCGACGTGGCGTGCCAGGTCGTCAGGCGTAGTGCCAGCCCTCGCGGCGGACGCGCCCACTGAACGCCACCCCCGCCCGCCGCACCGTCCACGCCCCGACGGCCGACACGATCGCGTCGAGGCCGTCGGCACCGGGGTCGCGCATCGCCCGGCGGGCGAGTGAGGGCGGCACGTCGATGAACGCCGCGAGGCCGTCGAGGATCGCCCGGCGCGTCCGGCGGCGCAGCGGCGTCAGCGGCCCCCCGGCCGGCTGCTTGAAGTTGCGCGAAGGCAGCCCCAGCCGCCGCAACGTGACCGTCGGGCACGACTCGACAACCACCCTCGCCGCCGTCGCCAGCTTGCGCGGCTGGAACGGCAGGACGCACGTCGCGGGGTCGTGGCGCAGCGGGTCGAGCACCTCACGCATGCCGTGAAATGTCTGGTAGACGATGCGGTAGTGGTAGGCGTCGAAGGGCGTGCGCTGGGCGGCGTCGGTCACGCGGCGGACGTGCATCCCCAGACCCCGCGACTGCGACCGGGCGACGCAGGCGAGGCCCCAGGCGTAGGCCGCGTCGCCCCAGGTGGCGAGGTGCCGGAACTGGCCGGGCCAGGTCGCCACGCCGTCCGGCAGGGCTTCGCACGGCAACCCGAACGGGAAGTTGATCGCCCAGAGCGCGCGGCGGCTGGCACGAATCGCCGCGACGAGGCCGGCGTTGACCGTGGCGCGGCCGTTACCGCCTGCCAAGTCGCCGAGGGTGCCGAGGCCGTCGAGGCGGAGCCGGCCGCGCGTCGTAGGGCGGGCGACGGCGTACCAGGCGGTGCGGCCCGAGAGCGCGGCCCCGCTGTAATCGACGCCCCACACGACCCGCGGGGCGTGCAGCGGGTTCCGGACACTTGGCATCGCCCCACTGTAAGCCGCGGCCGCCTGGCGCGAAGCTGCGTTGCCGCCCGAAGTTCCCCCCCCGTCACTTCATCAGCTTCGGCAACTCGCGCTGGACCACGTCGTAGCGTTCCTTCAGGCGGTTCTTCTCGTTCTTCGCCTCGCCCTCGAACTGGTTGGCCCAATCCTTGTTCTGTACGGCCAACCCCTCCTTGGCGCGCTTCACCCACAGGTCGATGCGCGGGTTAAGCTTGTCCGGGGTGAAGTGCTTGTCCGTCATCTCCTTGAGCTTCTCGAGGGTCTTCTTCTTGCCCTCCGGCGTGTCGAGGACCGCCCTCGCGGCGAGGCCGCCCCAGCCGTGCCAGAGTTGCTCGCCGGGGTTCTGGAACATCTGGTCCATGCCGTGGGGGATAAACACCGCCTTGCCGCCGGCCGGGACGTAGACGCGGTAGTTGTTGCGGTTGCGGACGTAGCCGTCCCAATCGGTGCCCAGAATCTGGAGCGCGGCGTTGCTGCAGAACTTGTCCACGTCCACGAGCTTAGACACCTCCTCGTAGCGCTTCTTGGCGTCATTGGTTTGGCACGCCTTGACGATCGCCTTCAGGTCGGCGCGCTTCACGTCGGTGCCGGCGTCGAGCTTGAGGTCGCCGTCGATGTCGGTCAGGAAGCCGCCGTCGTAGAGGTTGCCGTCCCGCTGCGTCGGGAAGTTGCGCCGCACGAAGCCGTTGTTGTAGCCCTCCTTCAGGACGTAAAGCCCGACCTTGCGGCCGTTCAACTCGACAACCGCGTGCGCGGCCCGCGCCGTCGGCAGGCCCATCGCGGCGGCGAGTTCGGAGCAGACGATTTCGTTGAGGTAGCTGCTGTCCTGCACGGAGTTGTTGAGGTGAATCTTGTCGAGGCCCTTCCAGTTCTGGCCCTTGGTGATCTTGTCGAAGTTGACCGTCAGCGCCGGCTTGTCGTCCCACGGCCGCCCGGACCCGGCCGCGCCTTTGACGTGGATGGCGACCGCTTCAAACGTCTGGTCGTCGATCTTGACGGTACAACGCGCGTTGTTCCTCGGGTTGTCCCGGATCAATTTGAGGTTCGCCTCGTCGAGGGTGATCCGCACGCGCGGCACCGGCCCGACCGGCTTGAACACGTCGGCCGAGGGGTCGGCGGCCGGCACCGCCTGCGCCGGGGCCTGCGACGGGGCGGCGGCGGCGAGCAGGGCGATCAACAGCAGGCGTGTCATGGTCCGGCTCGTCGGGGGAAGGGCGGGGCGGTCCCGCTGAGGGATTGTCGCTGGGCGGCGGGAGGAATTCAACATACGCGACGATTGTTTCGGTTCGGTGAAGACTTCCTGAGATTTCCGTGAAGCGGGGATAATGCTTGTGCTAACCCCGATGGGGCAACTAGACTTGCACGCATTGCTCCCCGGAGTCTCTCGCCGAGGCGGCATGAACGCGGTCTCCACCCCCGAAGCCCTGCTGCGGCTGATCGAGCGCAGTCACTTGCTCAGCGCCGAGCAACTCGCCCCCTACGCGCGTCGGCTGCGGCGGGGCGCGTCGCCGACCGCCGAGTCGCCGACCGCCGAGTCGCTGGCCGGGCAGTTGCAGCGCGACGGGCTGTTGACGCCGTTCCAGGGCCGACAACTGCTGCTGGGCCGGCCGCGCACGCTCTTCCTGACGGAGAAGTACAAGGTCCTCGACCTCGTCGGCGAGGGCGGCATGGGCCGCGTCTACCTGTGCGAGCACCTCGTGCTCGAGAAGCTCGTCGCGGTCAAAGTCCTGGCCCTCGGCGACGCCCCGGTCCCGGGGGCCTTGGAGCGCTTCCTGCGCGAGGCGCGGGCCGCGGCGGCGCTCGACGCCCCGAACATCGCTCGCACCTTCGACGCCGACTTCTCGCCCGACGGGCCGTTCCTGGTCATGGAGTACGTCGATGGCGTGAACCTGCACCAGCTCGTCGCCATCCTCGGGCCGCTCGACGTGACCCGCGCGGCGCAGTACGTCCGCCAGGCGGCGCTGGGCCTGCAGCACGCCCACGAGCGCGGCCTGGTCCACCGCGACATCAAGCCCGGCAACCTGATGGTCGATCGCGCCGGCACGGTGAAGCTGCTCGACCTGGGGCTGGCGCGCTACTTCGACGCCGCCCGCAACCGCAACCTGACGCGCCGCTTCGACGCCAAGAACGTGCTGGGCACCGCCGAGTTCATCGCGCCGGAGCAGGCCATGAATTCGAGCGCGGTGGACACGCGGGCGGACATCTACTCGCTGGGCTGCACCTTCTACTTCCTGCTGACCGCCCGCTTCCCGTTCGCCGAGGGCACCCCGGCGGACAAGTTCCGGCTGCACGTCACGACCGAGTTCGACCCGGTCGAGGCGCACCGGCCTGGGGTGCCCGGCGGGCTGCTCGCGGTGCTGCGCAAGATGGTGCGTAAAGACCCCGCCGAGCGCTACTCGACGCCGGGCGAGGTGGCCGAGGCGCTCGCGCCGTGGGCCGGCCGGCCGGTGCCGCCGCCGTCGCCGGGGGAGTTGCCGCCGGCGTCGCGGCTCCAGTTCGCGCTGGGCCTGTGCCCCCCGCCGCCGCGGTCGTGGGTCGCCGCGACGACCGAGGACGCCACGCCGGTCCCCGGCCCGCGGGCGGCCGCGG
>JANXTD010000151.1 GCA_025352585.1 Fimbriiglobus sp. | reverse complement strand
CGAGGGCCGCGTCGCCTTCGCGAAGCCGAGCGACACGGGCGCTACGGTGCTGTTCACGAGCCGTTCGGGCAAGCAACTCACGCGGATCGTGTTGTGGAAGATCGTCAAGAAGTATTGCGCCCGCGCCGGCCTGCCGACGACCGTTTCGCCGCACACGCTCCGGCACAGCTTCGCGACGCACGTCTTGGCCGGCGGCGCGGACCTGCGCACGGTGCAGGAGCTGCTGGGCCACGCCTCGATCAACACGACGCAGCACTACACCCACGTCGATCGGGACCGCCTCAAAGCGATCCACGCGAAGTACCACCCGCGCGGCGGCAAGCCGGCGACGGGGGCGGAGTAGCGTTAGCCGGCGATCAGCGTGCGGGCATACTCTTCGATCGAGACGAGCCGTAAAGCGAGAAGGTTGTCGGTGATATCTTGAGGTTGGTAGCGGGCGAAGAAGTCACTGTTGGACTCGTAACGTGCCAGCAACGACCCGTTTTCTAGCAGGTGGTAGTGGGTGTGGATTTTAGGGTGCTCTCGCTGAATGTACGCGCGACGATCTGTGTGCCCCCGGCTGTGCCCGTGGCCCAGCGTGGCCCGCAACTGATCGACGACGTGGAGCGCTGTGTAGAACGCGACAACGACCACCCAGTCGGAGTAGTCGTCGAGAGGAATGGTGGCAAGGAACTTACGGTTGCCTGCGACCTTGACTCTGTGTTGGTCAGCCGTTGGCATAAACTTGGAGCGCCTTTTCTAAGTCGATAAACGTGGCGAGTGACTCGTCATCCGCGTCCGGGAGTTGCAAGACGTTGACCTGCCAACCCGCTTGAGCGAGTTGTAACTCTATGGCCGCGACTTTTTCAGCGAACTCGAAGTCGAATCGCCGGGAGTTGGTCACCACGAACACCGGAACGTGGTCACTGGGTACGGCGAGGTAGCAGCCGCGAATTTTGTCCGCGTTGATCAAACACCACTCGTGGAGTGGGGCTAAAAACTGACTGCTGAACCGCTCGACGTATTCGTCTTTTTTGACCTCGACCTGGCAAGCCTCGACGGCTTTCGCGGCGCTAATCACGAAGACATCCATGTCGCGAGTAGACACAATCACTTCACCACTGGTGAAGTTGAGTCGGACGAATTCGCGACGTACTTTTTTAGCTTTGACCATTCTCGTTCCTCCCGTGATTCACCGCGTCACGCCGGTGGCTATAAGGGCTATAGAGCAAAAGGTCAAGGTGAGAGATTTCGCCAAAAATGGCGTCCACAACCCGAAAACGGTACAAAGTTGGACTTGCCAGGATTGCTCAGTCATGTTAGCCCGCCAAATCGCTTAGTCAACGGCACAGTGTCGCGTTTACCCACTTCCGGTACACGGCAACCCGCGTGAAGGCTGCGGATGCCCAACTTAAGCGTGTCGTGCCCCACCGCCCGCGCCGTCGGGTTGACAGCCGTGCCGGGGTCGGGGTACAGGGGGAGTTGGGCGCTCCGCCGGCTCGACACACGACTGGGATGAACCGATGGCAACCGCCGGCCCGCTGACCGTCGCCCGCGCCTTGGCCCTCGCCCTGCCGCCGCTGCTGACGCTCGCTTTTGCGCTCGGGGCACCGGCCAACTACCCGGCCGACCCGCTGCCGCGCGTCGCCGAGAACTTGACCTCGGGCGGGCTGCTGCCGTTCGGCAACCCGACGCGCGACCTGAACGACCCGCAGTGGTCCACCGACCCGGCCGACCCGTACCCGATGCCGCCGCAGTTCGCCGACCTGCAACTCATGAAGCAGACCGCCGCCGAGGCCCACGCTAAGTCGGTCGGCTGCGTCGTCTGCCACCAGACGGTGTGTGACCCGCACGGCAAGGCGACTTTGCGCATCGGTTGCACCGACTGCCACGGCGGCGACGCCACGGCGTCCGACATCCGCCGGGCGCACGTCGCCGCGGTCAACCCGCAGATGTGGCCGAGTTCGGCGAACCCGGTGCGCAGTTACGCGCTGCTCAACCACGAGTCGCCGGAGTTCGTGCGGTTCGTCAATCCGGGGGACTTCCGCGTCGCCCACATCAGTTGCGGCACGGCCGGCTGCCACCCCAAGGAGGTGCAGACGAACCGCAAGCAGCTCATGACGACCGGGTGCATGTTGTGGGGCGCGGCCCTGTACAACAACGGCTCCGTGCCCAACAAGCGCGCCCGCTACGGCGAAGCTTACGGCAGCCGGGGGGCACCGCTGCGGTTGAAGACGTACCCGCCGCCGACGCAGGAGGAGATCGACAAGAAGGGCGTCGTGCCGTACCTCGAACCGCTGCCGCGCTTCGAGTCATCGCAGCCGGGCAACGTCCTGCGGATCTTCGAGCCGGGCGGCCGCTTCAGCCCCGAAATCGGCATCCCCGAGCGCCTCGAAGAACCCGGACGCCCGCGCACCCGCCTGAGCGTCCGCGGCCTGGGTACGGGCAACCGCACCGACCCGGTTTTGGTAAGTCTGAACAAGACTAGATTGTTTGACCCGACCCTGAACTTCCTCGGCACCAACGACCACGCCGGCGACTACCGCAGCAGCGGCTGCACGGCGTGCCACGTGATTTACGCCAACGACCGGTCGCGGATCCACTCCGGCCCTTACGCCGAGTACGGGAACCGCGGGACGACCGCCTCGACCGACCCGACGATCCCGAAGGGCGAGTCGGGGCACCCCATCGCCCACAAGTTCACCAACGCCATCCCGACGAGCCAGTGCATGGTCTGTCACGTCCACCCCGGCACGACCGTGATGAACAGCTACCTCGGCTACATGTGGTACGACGAGGAGACCGAAGCGGCCCTGATGTACCCGACGCGGCAGCACGACCCCACGGCGACCGAACTGATCCGCACGCTGAGCCGAAACCCGAACGAGTCGGCGGCGCGGGGCAAGCTGTCGGACCCGGAGTTCGTCGCGGAGCTGTCGAAGCTCAACCCGCAGTTGGCGAAGCAGCACTTCGCCGACTTCCACAGCCACGGCTGGGCCTTCCGCGCGGTCTTCAAGAAGGACCGCGTCGGCGAGCTACGCGACCACGCCGGCGACCCCGTCGGACCCCCGAGCGCGTTGAAGTTGGCGGCGGCGATCGACCGGCCCAACCGCGACCGCGAGTTCCACCGCAACGCGCGCTTCGACGACCCCGTGACCGGCCCGCTGGCCGCGCGGCAGGCCGAGGACAAGGTCGCGGCGTGCGGGGCCGGCAACCCCGTGCACCTCATGGACATCCACATGGAGAAGGGGATGCACTGCATCGACTGCCACTTCGTCCAGGACATGCACGGCAACAACCGCCTGCAAATGGAGGTCCGCGCCGGGACCGAGATTTCGTGCATCGACTGCCACGGAACCGCGGAGAAGTACACGACCCTGAAGACCTCCGGGCCGGCGAGTTACACGTCCGCGCCCGACGGCAAGGGCCGCAACCTGCTCGCGCTCAAGACGCCGTTCGGGGCACCCCGCTTCGAGGTCCGCGACGGACCCAAGGGGGGCAAGCGGTACTTCCAAAACTCGTGCGTCGAGAAGGGTCTCCAGTGGGAGATGGTCCAGACGCGCGACACCATCGAGAAGGGACACGCCCGGTACAACGAAAAGTCTGCCCTGGCGAAGACCGTCCGCGTCGAGGACGGCAAGACCGTCTGGGGCGACCTGCCGGCCGGCGGCGAGAAGTGTACGGCCCACCGCAGCGACAACATGAGCTGTATTGCGTGCCACTCGGCGTGGAACCCGAGCTGCGTCGGGTGTCACTTGCCGCAGCGGGCGAACGTCAAAGCCCCGAACCTGCACGCCGACGGCGACGTGCAGCGCAACTTCACGGCGTACAACTTCCAGACGTTGCGCGACGACATGTACATGCTGGCCCGCGACGGCGACGTGACGGGCAACCGCGTCAACCCAGCCCGGTCGAGTTGCGCCATCCACGTCGGCAGCTACACCGGCAACCGCGAGTCGATTTACGTCCAGCAGCAGACGATTTCGGCCGAGGGCTTCGGCGGCACGGCGTTCAGCACCAACGTGCCGCACACCGTGCGCGGCCGGGGGGCGCGCGAGACCAAGCAGTGTACCGACTGCCACGTCTCGAAGGCCGACGACAACAACGCCTGGATGGCCCAACTCTTGATGCAGGGCACCGGGTACACGAACCTGATCGGCAAGTACGCCTGGCTGGCCGGCGGCGAGGAGGGGCTGTACGCGGTCGCCGTGACGGAGACCGGCGAGCCGCAAGCGGTCCTCGGCAGCGACCTGCACCGCTGGGCGTACCCCGAGAGCTTCGGCAAACACGCGGCCAAGGGCGGGCTGTTGCACGAAGCCCACGAGCACCCCGGCCGCGACGTGGGCACGGGGTTGCGGGAGCCGTTCAGGAAGTCCGAAGTGCTGATGGTCCAGCACCGCGGCGAATACCTGTACGCGGCCTGCGGCGACGGCGGCGTCCGGGTGTTCGACATCGCCTTCATCGACAACAAGGGCTTCGCGGAGCGCATCACGACCGCCCCGGTGTCGCCGGCCGGGCAGCGATTCCACCTGCCGTCGCGGCACGCCAACTTCGTCGCCGCCCCGACGACGGTCGCCGTCGATCCGACCCGCACGCGGATGCCCGAGAACAAGGAAGGCCCGATTCACCCGCTGTTCGGCTACCTCTACATTTGCGACTCGCACGAAGGGCTGATCCTCACCGGCGCGGCGACGACCATCGACGGCAACCCGGTCAACAACTTCCTGAAGCGCGAACTGACCTTCAACCCCGACGGGTTGCTGACGGGGGCCAAGCACGTCGCCATCGCCGGTCATTATGCCTATGTCTCATGTGACGCCGGGGTGGTGGTGCTCGACATCGACGACCCGAAGAAGCCGGTCGTGACGGCGACCGTCGGGGCACCGCACCTGCGCAAGCCGAAGATGGTGGCGGTGCAGTTCCGCTACGCCTACGTCTGTGACGAGGAGGGCGTCAAGGTCCTCGACGCGACCAACCCGGCCTGCCCGGTCCCACTCGCCGTGCTGCGGATGCCCGAGGCGAACGCGGTCTATCTGGCGCGGACCCGTGCTTACGTCGCGGCCGGGGCGAAGGGGCTGGTGATCCTCGACATCACCCGCGCCGCGGAGCCGAAGTTCGAGCAGGCGTTCACGGCCGGCGGGCACCTCAACGACGCGCGGGACGTGAAGCTCGGCATCACCTACACGAGCACGTTCGCCTACGTGGCCGACGGCCGCAACGGCCTGCGCGTGGTCCAGCTCACGTCGCCGGAGACGCCGGGGTACGACGGCTTCAGCCCCAAGCCGACGCCGCGGCTGGTGGCGACCTACCGGCCGCCGCACGGCGAGGTGCTGGCGGTGTCGCGTGGCCTCGACCGCGACCGGGCGGTGGACGAGGCGGGCAACCAGATCGGCGTCTTCGGACGGGTGGGGGCGCGGCCGCTCAACGGCGAGGAGCAGCGGAAGATGTACCTGCGCGACGGCAAGCCGTGGTTCGTGAGCGACGACCCGCGCGACCCGCTGTACGACGAGCGCCGCGGGGCGAA
The DNA here is from genome assembly GCA_025352585.1 of Fimbriiglobus sp. Lineage (GTDB taxonomy): Bacteria > Planctomycetota > Planctomycetia > Gemmatales > Gemmataceae > Fimbriiglobus. Next base: position 275 of record JANXTD010000151.1, on the reverse strand, counting down.
GCCGTAAGCAACTCGCGCTGCACCTGGTGCAACACGGGTTAATCTTGCGTAGAATCTGCCCGACGGGTTCGCAGGTCTGGAGGCCGGCATGACGGTGCGCGAAGTTCTGCGGCGGCTGGCCGACGAGGGCTGGGTCCGGGTCTCGCAGAGGGGTAGCCACCGCCAGTTCGAGCATCCTACGAAACCGGGCAAAGTGACGGTCGCGGGGAGTCCGCCGGACCGCGTCGCCCGCAAAACGTTGAAGAGCATTTTCCGGCAAGCCGGCTGGGAGAACT
>JANXTD010000712.1 GCA_025352585.1 Fimbriiglobus sp. | reverse complement strand
TACGTCAGCAACCGCTGCACGCTGGTGTGCGCCGACGTGAACGGCGCGGCCAACGGCCGGCAGGGCAAGCCGCTGCAATTCCTCGACGGCACGACCAAGAAGATGAAGCCGGCCTACGACACCGCGACCGACGCCGACATCCTCTGGGAGGTCGATATGATCGGCACGCTCGGCGTGTTCCCCCACAACATGTCGGCGAGCAGCCCGTTGATGGTCGGCGACATCCTGTACATCGTCACGGCCAACGGCGTCGATGAAGGTCACATCAACATCCCGTCGCCGCAAGCCCCGAGTTTCCTGGCGGTCGATAAGAAAACCGGTAAAGTGTTGTGGACGAAGAACGACCCCGGCAAGCAGATCATGCACGGCCAGTGGTCGAACCCCTGCTACGCCGACATCAAGGGCGTCCGCCAGGTGATCTTCCCCGGCGGCGACGGCATCTTGCGCGGCTACAAGCCCGAGACCGGCGACCTACTTTGGCAGTTCGATTGCAACCCCAAGGACACTAAGTACGAACTCGGCGGCACCGGCACCCGCAACGACTTCATCGGCACGCCGGTGATCTACAATAGCCTCGTGTACATCGGCGTGGGCCAAGACCCCGAGCACTTCTCCGGCGTCGGCCACTTCTGGTGCATCGACCCGTCGAAGGCCACCGACGCGGTCAAGGACATCACGCCAAAGGTCGATAACTTCGACCCCAAAGACCCTCAAAACGCATCGTCGGGGCTGGTCTGGCACTACGGCGGCAACGACAAGCGGAAGTTCGTGCCGCGAGACTTCGCCTTCGGCCGGACGATGAGTTCCGCCGCGATCCTCGACGACGTACTGTACATCGGCGAACTCCAAGGTTACGTGCAGTGCCTGGACGCCAAGACCGGCAAGAAGTTTTGGCAGTACGACTTGAAGGGCGCGATCTGGGGCTCGACCATCGCCGTCGATGGCAAGGTCTACGTCGCCACCGAGTCCGGCGACCTGTTCGCCTTCAAGCACGCCAAGGCCCCGAAGGTGATTGACGAAATCGACATTCCCGACGCGACCGACGGCAAGGACTTCAACGTCAAGTTGAAGGCGAAGCGTAAGCTCGTCGAGGCCGAATACCTGTTGGGCAAGTGCGAGTTCCCGGCCCCGATCCGCTCGACACCTGTGGTCGTGAACGGCGTCATGTATGTGATGACGGAAAGTATTCTGTTCGCGTTAGAACCGAAGAAGTAAGAGTTCAGCCGCAGAGACGCAGAGTCGCAAAGAAGACCAAATTCAAGTTTTGGTTTCCTTTGCGACTCCGCGTCTCTGCGGCCAAATTCCTGACTGAACAATGTGCCCAGGCTGTCCTCGGCAAGTTGCGCGCGACGAAGAATCACGGTATCTCGACTGCCGACCCCCACCCCACCCCCGAGGCCCAGCCACCATGCGAGACACCCCCGGTAAGCCGACGCCCGTCACCGGTGCCACCCTCGAAGAGAAGTGCGCCAACGCCAAGGCGCAACTCGACCGGCACTTCGTCGAGACCGTGCAGTGGCACTTTAACCCCGAGACCGGCACGCCGTTCTGGCTGGAGAAGGCCAAGAGCTTCAAGTTCAACCCACTCACTGACGTGAAGAGCTACGCCGACATCAACAAGTTCCCCATCTTTGAAGACGACTGGTTGCGTGGCGGGCCGATCCGCAAGTGGGTGCCGAAGGCCTACGCCGACCGCGGGGTCTACGTCTTCGAGACCGGCGGCACCACCGGCCTGCCCAAGACCCGTATCGTTATCGACGACTTCAAGATCGACTACGAGATGATGTCCGACACGCTGCCCGACAAAGCGTTCCCCAAGGGCAGCAACTGGCTGATGCTCGGGCCGAGTGGGCCGCGCCGGTTGCGGCTCGCCATCGAGCACCTGGCCCAGTACCGCGGCGGCATCTGCTTCTGCGTCGATCTGGACCCGCGTTACGTCGTGAAGTGCCTCAAGGAGCGGAAGATCTCCGAGGCGCAGTCCTACAAGGACCACTGCATCGACCAGGCGCTGACGGTCCTCGCCGGCGGCCACGACATCAAGTGCATGTTCACGACGCCGAAGCTCCTCGCCGGCTTCGACGAGCAGTTGCGGGCCGGCAAGCTCGAAGACAAGTACCGCGCCCTCGGCAAGCCGATCCCGGCCGGCGGGTTGCGGTCGATCAAGTCGGCCGGGATCACCGGCATCTTCTCGGGCGGCACGGAGTTCACGCCGCAGTTCACCCGCGAAGCCTATGAAGAGATGCTCGACGACGGCGACGTCTACATGACGCCGACTTACGGCAACACGCTGATGGGCCTGGCCTGCTCGAAGCCGATTGGCCCGGAGGACGGCTTCAAGATCAGCTACTACGCCCCGCAACCCCGCGCGGTGATCGAGGTCGTCAACCCCGACAACTTCGAGGAAATCGTCGGCTACGGCGCGACCGGCCGCGTGATGCTCACGACGCTGACGAAAGAGTTCTTCGTCCCCCGCTTCCCGGAGCGCGACGAGGGCGAGCGAGAGCGGCCGTTCGACAAGTACCCGTGGGACGGCGTCAGTGGCGTCCGCCCGTTCGCGGCGCTCGCCGGCGGCACGGTCGTCGGCGTCTATTGATTGTGGACGGGCGAGGTCACCAGTCCTGGCCCATCACCTCGCCGCCGTTCGGCGTGAGGATTGGCCACCACACTGTGGACGCATTCACCGATTGGTTGATGCTGCGGACGCCGCCGTCTGCCATCGAAACGAGGATCCCGCTGGTGTGCGACCCGGACGCTTTCCCGCAGTCGGCAGGCTTCGGTTGGACCTGGAACATCGAATCGGCTCCGACCC
>JANXTD010000296.1 GCA_025352585.1 Fimbriiglobus sp. | reverse complement strand
TCCGCACGCGCGAAGAACTCCGGTCGCTCACGCCTCCGGCTCGCCTGGGTTTTACGCCTCGGGGTAGACCCACGGCTTACGGTAGGCGCGGCGGAACAGCTTGTTCGCGTCGTCGTCGGCGACCACCGTCTGTGTCTTCTCGTCCCACGTCAGCGACCGGCCGACTTTCAGCGCGACGTTGCCCAGCAGGCAGGTCGTGGTGCTGACGTACCCCTCGGCGATGTCGGCGACCGGCGGCTTGCGCGTGCCGACGCACTCCAGGAAGTCCTTCATGTGGCCCAGGCCGCCGGGGACGATGTTCGCCGGCTGGTCCTTGTCGGCCAGCTCCGGCATCAGGTCGGCATTGTCCTCGAACGCCTTGCCGCCGCCGTTGTGGGGAACGAACTCCCACTTATCGACATCGAGCTTGACCGCGCCCTTGTCGCCGTAGAAGCAGACGGCCCACGGGTACTTGGGGTCGTCGGCCGGGCCGTAGGTGCGGTGGTCCCACGTCACCGCCAAGTCGCCGTAGTCGAGCAGGATCGACTGCGTGTCGGGGATGTCGGCCTTCGCCGACTTCTGCACGAGAATCCCGCCGGTCGAGGTGACCCGCTTGGGCCAGCCGAAGCCCAGGACGTAGCGGGCCGTGTCGAGCATGTGAACAAACATGTCGCCCACGATGCCGTTGCCGTAGGCGTTGAAGGCCCGCCAACTGCGCGGGTGGTACAGCTTGTTGAACGGCACCATCGGCGCGGGGCCGGTCCAGAGGTCGTAGTCGAGCGTGGCCGGGGCCGGGGCGTCGGGCGGGTTCTCCGTCGAGCGCATGTTGTAGAAGCAGCAGGTCTTCACCATGCCGACGCGGCCGATCTTGCCGGAGCGGATGAACTCCTTGGCCCGCGTGACGTGCGGCGTCGAGCGGCGTTGCGTGCCGACCTGCACCACGCGCTTCAGCTTCGTGGCCGTGGCGAGCATCGCCTTGCCCTCGTCGATCGTGTGGCAGATCGGCTTCTCGCAGTAGACGTCGGCCCCGGCGGTCATCGCGGCGATGGCGTGCAGGGCGTGCCAGTGGTCGGGGCTGCCGACGATCACGGCGTCGAGCTTGCCCGGCTTGAGCATGTCGCGGAAGTCGGCGTGCGTCGCCGGCGCTTGCTGGCTCCACTTGGTCGTCAACTCGGCCGTCGTCGCGGCGAGCCGCGTCGAATCGGGGTCGGCGACCGCCACCACTTCGACCTTGCGGTTGCCCTTCGTGGCGATGAGCAGGTTACGCAGGTTGACCATGCCGTACCAGCCGCAGCCGACGAGGCCGACGCGCAGCGGCCCGCCGACTTCGGCGCGGACCGGCGAGCGCTCGGCGGCCAGGACAAGAGCGGACGACGTGGCGAGGAAGTGGCGGCGGTCCATGCGGTGGCTCCGGGGGGAGTGACAGTGTAAGAGGCGCGGCCGGCCGCCGCTAGACATTCGCCGTTGCCGCACTACGCTACGCGCAACATCCCCCCGAGTGCTACTATGCCCAGCCCGCGGCTGTCGGTGATCATCCCCGCGTACAAGCTCGCCGACGTGCTGCCGCGCTGCGTCGAGTCGGTCCGCGCCGCCGGCGTGCCGGAGGTCGAGGTCATCGTCGTGGACGACGAATCGCCCGACGACACCGCCACCGTCGCCGCCCGGCTGGGGGTCGTCTACCTGCACCAGCAGAACCAGCGGCAGTCGGCAGCCCGCAACGCCGGGGCCGCGATCGCGACGGGCGAGTACGTCGCCTTCCTCGACAACGACGACGCCTGGCTGCCGGGCGTCGCGCCGAAACTGCTGGCCCTGCTCGACCGCCGGCCCGAAGTCGTCGTGGCCTACGCCGACGCCTCGTCGGGCAACCCGGCCGACGGCTTCATCAGCGGCCAGCGGGCGATCACGAAGACGCGGCCGGAGTTCTGGGACTTGCCGCACGCCGACGACGGCGGCGTGCGCGTCTTCGAGCGCTCGGCGTTCCGCGCGTTGCTGTTGAAGCGCAACCTGGTGTTCGTGGGGTCGGCCGTGATCCGCCGCGACGCCTTCCTGGCGGCCGGCGGCTTCGACTCGCGCACCGACGGCGCGGAGGACTGGTCGCTGTGCCTGCGGCTGGCCGAGCGCGGTGGCTTCGCCTACCTCGACGAGTTCTTGGCGACCCACTACCGACACGCGGCGAACTACAGCAACGACAAGGAGCGGATGATCCTGGCGTTCTGCGCGGTCCGCCGCCGCTACCTCGAAACCGCCGCCGCGACCCTGACCCCCGCCGAGTCGGCCGAGTTGCGCGCCGGCCTCCGCGACGAGTCGCAGTACCACGCCGACCTCGCCTACGGCCGCGGCGACTACGCCGCCGCGGCCGCGCGCTACCTCGCCGTGCGCCGCGAGAGCGGCTGGTCCAAAGCAGTCGCGTACGGGCTGCTGGTCACGGCGTTGCCGCGGCCAGTGATCGACCGGTTACGCGGCAAAAAATCCGGCGAGCCGTCGGCGTAAGCCGGGGGTTTCTCGGGACTGCGAGCACCCAGAACCCCCCCGCTCACGCGGACGGCTCGCCAAGAATTCACTTCGCCCCGAGCCGGTACAGGTGCGTCGTCGTCCGCAGGTACAGCGCCCCGTCGGCCACCGCCGGCGACGCGAGACAACCCGCGTCGAGCTTGTTCGTCTCCAGTAGTTCGAGGTTGCGGTCGGCACTCAGCACGAACGTCGAACCCTTCTCGCTCACGCAATACAGCTTGCCGCCGGCCACGACCGGCGACGCCGCGAAGGTGCCTTGCAGCCGCTCACTCTTGACGAACTTGCCCGTCGCCGCCTCCAGACACGTCACGATGCCCTTGTCGTTGACCATGAACAGCAGGTCGCCGACGACGCTCACCGACGGCTTCGACGGCACTTCCTTGATGTACTTCCACGCCACCCCGGACGCGCTCAGGTCGCCGGTCTGCCCGGCCTTGATCGCCAGCAGGTTCTGCGTGTGGCCGGTCGTCAGGTAGACGAGGCCGTGGGCCAGGACCGGCCGCGCCGCCTCGTTCATCCCGCCGTGGACGACCTTCCAGACCTCGTCGCCGGTGGCGGTGTCGTAAGCAATCGTGCCGACGGCGGCCGGGGCGACGAGTTGCTCCTTGCCGTTGAAGGTGAACACCGACGGCGTGGCGAACGCCTTCTTGAGGTCGCCGTCGGCGGGGTACGGCAACGCCCGCTCCTTGCGCCACAGCGTGTCGCCGGTCGCGGTGTCGAGAGCGACGACGAACTGCTTGTCGTGGCCGTCGAAGAGCAGGAACAGCCGCTTGCCGCTCACCACCGGCGACGAGGCGGGGCCGCGCCAGTGGTTGCACGGCAAGTCGTCGCGGACCCACAGCGTCTTGCCGGTCGCGGCGTCGAGGCAGGCGGTGCCGTAGCTGCCGAAGTGGGCATACACTTTGCCGCCGTCGAGGCAGGGCGTCGGCGTGGCGTGCGAGTTGAACTGCGCGATCTTCGGCGGGTTCTTGGGCGTGAACAGCTTCAAGTCGTAAACGACGGCCCCGGTGGCGCGGTCGAAGGCCATTGCGAAGAGTTCGGTGCCGTCTTCCTTGCCGGTGGTGAGCCAGACCTTGTCGCCGCCCAGCACCGGCGACGACCAGCCCTTGTCGTGGACAGCGACCTTCCAGCGGACGTTCTGCCCCTCGCCCCACTTCATCGGGACGTTCGCGGCCGTCGAGACGCCGTCGCCGGCCGGCCCGCGGAACTGCGGCCAGTCGTCGGCGGCGAGGGAGGTCGAGGCGAGCAGTAGGCAGGCGAGGAGGGTGCGCATGGGGACACTCTAGCAATTGTCGCGACCCCGGCGAGCGGGGGACGAAAGTCCCCCGAGACTCCCCGTGCCGGCGGTGTCACAGCGGTGGGGGGCCACTCGGGGGACGATCGTCCCTCGCTCGTCGGCGCAGTCGCACGACGGCAGCTGTCGTCAGCACGCCGAGCGCGACGCCGGCGGGGACGCTCCAGGGCCACGGCCGGCGCGGCGGCGGCAAGTCCCACACGGTCAGCGTGCCGCCGGCGGGCGTCGGCGTCAGGATCGCCAGGTCGCGCGGGCCGACGGCGAAGTCCTGCCCAGCGTCTCGGCCGGAGGGCACGCGGCGGAACTCGACGGCCGACCAGTCGTGGTAGAGGTAGTGGTTCGTCAGGACGTGCGGCGGCTCCAGGCGACCGAGACGCCGTGCGAGCCGGCTCAGCCAGGGGGGCCAGGCGTCTTGGCCCTGGTCGCTGAAGTGGTGGACCACGGCCGGACGGACTCCGGTATCAGTGAGCCAACAGCGTCAAGTCAAGTCGCTGACGCTCTTAGCTAACTCAATGACATCGCCGAAATCCCTCATCACCTGTTAGAGATAATTTGAGGGAAATGGACAGCCGTTTAGGTCAATGATTTACATAGCTAGAAAGCCGAGAGCGTTCCGACAGGGTCCGTCTCCGTCTCGCCGTGCGGGCACTTCGAGCCGTCTTCGCGACGCTGAAGGTGCGAGCGGTACGGCTCATTGCCGGCTGTCAACATCACCGCAGTCACCGGCAGCCGGCAAACCGGGCAGACGACATCCGTCTCGGTTTTGGCCGGCTGGCCGGGGGGTTGCGGGATCTGGGTCACCACTTGGATCGCGTCGGTCGCCTTCACGGGAGTCTCCAAATTCAGGCCATGCTGACGATCACAATCGCCGCCCGCACTCGATTGACTTATCCCGCGTATGACCAACAAACAACAGGATTGTTAGCCGGCTCCCGCAAGACCTCCGTACGCTGACGCTTCCGGTTCGCCGCTAATCGACGTACGGGTCCGCGCCAAGGTCTTGCAGCATCTCCTGCCGCTGCTTGTCGTAGTTCATCAGGTCCAGTCGCTGCTTGTAGTGCTTCGCCTCCGTGCGGCGTTGGGCCTTGCGGAACAGCCGGCGGAAGATCGACCACGGGCGGTTCGCGCCGCTCTGGCCCAACGCTTCGAGCTTGCGCTGCCGGCGCACGCCCAGGCCTTCGAGGAGTTGGTCTTCGAGGCTCACGAAGAACTGCGCGGTGCCGGGGTCGCCCTGGCGGCCGGCGCGGCCGGCGAGTTGGCGGTCGATGCGCTCCGCCTCGTGGCGGTCGGTGCCGATGACGTGCAGGCCGCCCAGGTCCGCGACGCCGGTGCCGAGCTTGATGTCGGTGCCGCGCCCGGCCATGTTCGTCGCCACCGTGATGCGGCCCGGCTGCCCCGCCTCGGCGATGATCTCGTTCTCGCGGGCGTCCTGCCGGGCGTTGAGCACCTCGTGCGCGATGCCGACCGAGTGCAGCATCTTCGAGAGCCGCTCGGACTTCTCGACGGTCCGCGTGCCGACGAGCACCGGCCGGCCCTGGCTGTGCATCTGCTGAATCTGCATCACGACGGCGGTGAACTTGGCGTTCTCCGTCGGGTGGACGCCGTCGCTGATCTGCACCCGGCGGATCGGCCGGTTCGTCGGCACCTTCGTGACCCAGCGGCGGTAGACCTTGCGCAACTCCCAGAAGTTCGGCGCGAGCGTCCCGGACATCCCGGCGAGCTTCTTGTAGAGCTTGTAGAAGTTCTGGTACGTAATCTGCGCCGCGTGGTCGGACTGCACGGCGATCTCGACCCGCTCCTTCGCCTCGACCGCCTGGTGCAGGCCGTCGCGCCAGTGCCGGTCGGGCATCGGCCGGCCCGTCGATTCGTCGATGATCACGATCTTCTTCTCGGCGTTGACCATGTAGTGGTGGTCGCGGCTGAAGCGGTGGTAGGCGTGCAGCCCCTTCTCGATGGCTTCGAGCAACTTGTCCATCGCCGAGGCGTGCTCGCCGGTCGGCGGGTTTGAGTAGCGCACCAGGTGCCGGCCGGCGTCGGTCAGCTCGATCTTCTCCTTCTTCAAGTCGAGCCGGTAGTGCTCGTCGCGCTGCAACGTCTGCACCACGCGGTCGGCCCACAGGTAGACTTGTTGCTCCTCGACGGTCGCCGGCCGGGTCGGGTTGGCGATGATCAGGGGCGTGCGGGCCTCGTCGACGAAGACGCTGTCGGCCTCGTCCACGATGGCGTAGTTCAGCTCGCGCTGGACGCGGTTGTCGTTCGGTGCCCCGCCGCCGAACCAGGGTGCCCAAAAGGGCGCGGTCGTCGCGGTGCCGCCGCGGACCTTCAGGCGATCGCGGAGGAAGTCGAAGCCGAACTCGCTGGCCGTGCCGTAGGTGATGTCCTTGCGGTACATCTCGGTGCGCGGGCCGTCCTCCATCTTTTGCGCGATGCAGCCGACCGACATGCCCAGCAGCGAGTAAACCGGCCCCATGTCCTCGGCGTCGCGCTTGGCGAGGTAGTCGTTGACCGTCGTGACGTGGACGCCCTTCCCCGACAGCGCGTTCAGGTACGTCGGGGCGACGGCGCAGAGGGTCTTGCCCTCCCCGGTGGCCAGTTCGACCAGCCCGCCGAGGTGCATCACCACCCCGGCGGCGAGCTGCACGTCGAACGGCTGGAAGCCGAGCACCCTGCGGATCGCCGAGCAGGCCAGCCCGAACACCTCGGGGATGAGCTTGTCGAGGTTCTCGCCGCCCTTGGCCCGGCCGCGCAGCCGCATACTCGTCTTGCGGATGTCCTCTTCGGAGAGCGTCAGGTAGAGCCGCTCGTAGTGGCGGATGCGAGGGATCAGGACCGCCGCCTGGGCGAGCCGCCGCTTCCAGGGCCGCTCGGCCTGCGCCCGCAGCAGGTTCAGCCAGCGCGGCCCGAGGCGTCCGGGGACGTTGGCGATCTTGGGCGCGGCGTGCGGCGGGGTCGCGGTGGTGAGTTCGAGGGCGGCCGTGGTCATCGGGGGCATCCTGGCGCGGGGGGACAGCGTCGGGGACATCTTACCCGACGGCGCGGCCGTCTGGCGAGGGCGACCTCGCTTCCGGGCGACCCGGCGGGTGGGCGGCGCGGCAGTCGGCGGAGTTTCGGCAGCGGCGAGGTCCGGGTGGGCGCGCCGTTCTTCGCCGCGCGGGGGACTTTGCGACTGGCCGGACGGTGGGGGGTTCGGCAGAATGCCGGTACCCCTCACTCCGCCCCCCGGACCGCCATGCCCCGCACCGAACTCGTCTGGGACGGCAAGTACGACGCCGCCGGCAAGCGCGTCGCCCCGGTCCGCACCGCCCTGCCGTTCCAGACCGTCGAGACCGTCAACGAGTCGGCCGACGAGCGGCGCTCGCTGTTCGCCGCGCTCGAGGCCGAGAAGCCGTGGCGGAACCGGCTGATCTGGGGCGACAAGAAGTTCGTCCTGCCGGGCCTGCTCGACGAGTTCGCCGGCAAGATCGACTTGATCTACATCGACCCGCCGTTCGACACGGGGGCCGACTTCTCGTTCAACGCGACGGTCCACGACGGCCCCGACGAGGAGGACGGCGCGACGTTCACGAAGCAGCCGAGCGTCATCGAGCAGAAGGCCTACCGCGACACCTGGGGC
>JANXTD010000676.1 GCA_025352585.1 Fimbriiglobus sp. | reverse complement strand
GCCGTACTTCTCGACGAGTTCCTTCTCGAGCGACCCGGCGTTGACGCCGATGCGCATCGGGATGCCCTTGTCCTTGGCCTTGCGCACGACCTGGCGGAAGCGGTCTTCGCTGCCGATGTTGCCGGGGTTGATGCGGATCTTGTCGATCGGGTGGTCGAGCGCCGCGAGGGCCATCTTGTAGTCGAAGTGGATGTCGCAGATGAGCGGGATGCCGATCTGCTTGCGAATTTCCCCCAGAGCCCCGGCGTCCTCGGGCTTGGGCACGGTCACGCGAATCAGTTCGCAGCCGGCCTCTTCGAGGAGGTGGATTTGCTTGACGGTCCCGGCCACGTCGAAGGTGTCGGTGGTGGTCATCGACTGGACGCGGATGGGGTTGTCGCCGCCGATGGCGACCCCGCCGACGACCACAACGCGCGTCTTGTGGCGCGGCTTGCCGGGGACTTTGGGCGCGGCCTCGAGCACGGAGTAGTCGAACCGGGGCATGGCGGCCGCCTGACGGAGAGGGGGTAGGTGTGCAGGTAGTTTACGCCCCACGCGGTGACCGGCGAGCCGCCGCACCTGGTGGGCGAATTCGAGCGTGGGTTGTCCCGAAGGCATTTTTGCTGCGGAGACGCAGAGACGCGGAGAAAACCATAGGACTTACGCAGTTGCCATCTTGGGCAGAGTATATACCGGGTCGGCGAGGTAGGCCCGGATCGACTCCCGCACGATGCCCGTCTTCGCGGCGAACCAGCTCACCCCCGACCGCACCCGGTGCCACTCCAGCCGCACGAACGCCCGGATCGCCAGCCCGACGTGGGCCGCCTGCACCCGGCCCAGGCGGGCCTGGCACCGGTCCACCCCGCAGTGCTGCTTCAGCCCCCGGTGGTACACCTCCACCTTCCAGGCCAGCGCCGCCTGGTCCGCCCGCCCCGACTCGCCCAGTTCGAGGTCGTCGCTGACCCAGTGCTCCGTGCCGCCATCACCGGCGGCGATCCGGAACGCCTTGACCAGGCCGAACCCCTCCAGATGCACCACGGTGCCCGTCGCCGCGATGTCGCACGACTCGATCGCCCGGTTGCCGGTGCGGTCCGGGTTCACCCGCCGGTTACAGCGCACGCGCGTCAGGAACCGCCAGCCCAGGGCGCGGACCGCCTTGAGGTTGTCCAGCCCCGAGTACCAGGTGTCGAAGAGCACGCAGGCCGGGGCCAGGCCCCGCGCCTTGGCCGCCGCGAGCAAGGCGCGGAAGTGGTCGTTGCGGGTCTCCTTGGACGCGGGGTCGGCCAGCCGGTAGTCGCAGGGCAGCAGCGAGGTGCCGTCGGTCCAGAGCAGCGTGAGCAGGTCGATGCCGCGCACGACGCGGCGGTGGCGGCCGGACCACCAGCGGCCGACGAGGCCGACGTGGCGGGCGAAGGGCTTGTCGAGCACCGAGTCGTCGAGGACCAGCGCCCCGCCGGGCCGCACCAGGGGCCGGACCTCGGCCCAGAGGGCCTCGGCGTCGGGCTCGAGCCGCCTGAGCAGGCGGGTGAAGGCGTCGTGGGCGGGGGCGTTGGGGCGGTGCGGCTGCGCGAGGGCGGCCTGGGTGGCCGACACCGCCTTCGGCGAGGCGATGAGGTGCTGGATGTAGTCTTCGGCGCTGGCGCGGGGCGGGTTCATGCCCCCGATACTACCGGCGGGACCCGCCGAGCGCAAGTCCCGTGCCACACCAACTGCGTAAGTCCTAAACCAAATTCAAGTATTGGTTTTCTCCGCGTCTCTGCGTCTCCGCAGCAAAATTCTGACTCCGAACCCACGCGCGTCGAGCGCGAACCCCGCCACTTAAGCCGTGTCCGTTGCCGCATGACACCACTCGAAACTTACACCCGCGACCACCTCACCCTGCTCAAGCGGGCCGCCGAGGCCGTCGGGCTGACCGACCCCATCGCCATCGACCTGTCGGAGTACGCGCTGCCGCTGCTCACCAACTCGGTGCGCGGGGCGCTCTTCCCCGTCGGCGGCGTGCTGATGCGCGACTGGGCCGGCACCTCCCGCAAGACCTGGCCGGGGGTCGCCTTCGGCGTGCGGGCGTTTCGCGCCAAGAACGGCGTCAAGTTCGCCCACGTCGAGGCCCTCGCCCACGACAACCTGCCGTTCGCCGGC
>JANXTD010000666.1 GCA_025352585.1 Fimbriiglobus sp. | reverse complement strand
AGGACGCCGGCCGCCCCCTTTTTGAGAGGTCTCCCCATGCGACACGTCGCCGCGACACTGGTGCTTCTAGGTTGCGTCAGCGTGGGTATGGCCAAAGCCCCGCCGCGGGTCGCCGTGCCGCTCCGGGGCTTCGGGGTCGCCTCACCCGTCGGGTCGCAATTACAGGTTCTGGCGGGGCAACTCGAGATCGAGGTGTTGAACCTCCGCAACGCTTGCCGGACGATGAACCTGCCGGGCGGCGCGCGGCTGCAAGTGAACCTCACGGCCGACCGGGCGGTGCAAGTCGTCCAGCAGTTCCGCCAGTTGACCGCCCGCGCGGCCTCCCCGGCCGAGGTTTTGACCGCGCACGCCGCGGTCGATCAGATGCTGACGCAGTTCGCGGCGCTGGTGGAAAGTTACGCAGTCGGGTCGCCGGCGGTGGCCCAGGCGCTCAGCCGGGCGCAGTTCGCCGACGACCGCTTGCACGCGGCGCTCGGCGGCGTGAACCCCGGCGGCGACGTGCAGCGGCAACTCGTCGTGCGCCTCGCCGGCTCGCTGGAGGACGCCGTCAACGAACTGCGGGCAGTCATCGACGACAGCCAACTCGCCGGCTTCGACCGCACCCTGTCGAGGCAACTGCGGCAAGTCTCCGGGGCGAGTCGGCGGGTGGCCCAACTGGCCGACGGCGGCGCTGCCGCCCCCGCGGTGACCGCCGAGGTGGCCCAACTCGTCGCCGGCTGGCAGTCGGTGACGCCGCAGGTCACGCTGGTCGCCTCGCGTAGTCCGCGCGTGCGGTTGCAGGCTGCCCAGGTCGAGCAACTGCTCGCGGAACTGGCGCGGAGTGCCGGCGGGGGCGTGCCGTTGCCCGACCCCGGCTTCGGCATCGTGACGCCGTCGAGCCGGGTCTTCGTCGTCGGGGCCGGCGAGGGGGGCGGGCCGCGCGTCCGCATCTTCCAGGAGTTGAACGGCCCGTCGAGCGACTTCTTCGCCTACGACCCGAACTACCGCGGCGGGGTCCGAGTGGCGATCGCCGACCTCAACGGCGACGGCTTCCCCGACATCGTCACCGCGCCGGGCCGCGACACGGCCCCGCTGATTCGCGTCTTCGACGGCCGCACCCTGACGCTGTTGACGCAGTTCGTCGCCTACGACCCGCCTTACGACCTCGGCACCTTCGTCGCGGCGGCCGACCTGACCCGCGACGGCCGGGCGTTCGTCGCGGTCGGCCCCGGCGACGGCGGCCCCCCGCACGTCAAGGTCTTCGATGTCGCCTCGGGGAAGCTCGTCCGGGAACTGTACGCCTACGGCAAGGACCTGCGCTGCGGCGTGCGGGTGGCGATCGCCGACGTCGATGGCGACGGCACCGCCGACCTGCTGACGGCCCCCGGCCCCGACCCCGGCATCGGCCCGCAGGTCAAAGTCTTTAGCGGCCGCGACGGGCAACTGCTCCGCGAGTTCGACGCCTGCGACGCCCGCTGGCGGGGCGGCCTGCACGTCGCCGCGGCCGACGTGACCCGCAACGGCCGGGCGGAGGTGATCGTCGGCACGGACGCCGGCGGGCCGGGCAGCGTGCGCGTCTTCGACCCCCTCGCCGGTCGGCTGCTCGCCGACTGGCAGCCCTACGGCAACCGGTTCCGCAGCGGCGTCCGCGTGGCGGCGTTCGACGTGAACAACGACGGCGTCCCGGACATCGTCGTCGCGCCCGGCGTCGGGTCGCTCAACGTGCCGATCCGCGCCTACGACGGCCGCACCCGCCGGCCGCTGGGAGAGTTCGTCCCCTTCGAGGGCGGCTTCGCCGGTGGGGCCTTCGTCGGCGGGAGGTGACTACTTCAGCTCCAGGATCTTGTCCATCCGCGCGGCCACGTCGGTCAGCCACTTCTCGTCGCCGCCGGCGACCTCGGCCGTCGCCCAGGTGTCGTAGCCGACTTCGCCGCAGGCGAGCAGCACCTCGGGCCAGTCTTCGCTGCCTTCGCCGATTTTGGCGTCGAAGCCCTTCCAGTCGTCCTTCGCGGCCTTGGCCTTTTCGAGCGAGTAGCCCTTGAAGTCGAACTTCAACATCCGCTTGCTTAGCGTGCGAATCCACGTCGCCGGCGGCACGCCGTACTTGACCATGTTGCTCACGTCGAAGTACGCGCCGACCGTCGGCGTCTTGAACTGATCGACGTACTCGACGAGCTGCTCGGGCTTAGTGATGAAGTTGTTCCAGACCGTCTCGATGGCGATCTTGACGCCCGCCTTCTCGGCGTCCGGGATCGCCTTCTTCACCTCGGCGGTCGAGCGTTCCCAGCACTGCTCGTAGGTAACTTCCTTGTTCACGACGCCGGGGACGAGCAGCACCGTGTCCGCGCCGACCGTCTTGGCGTCGGCGATGGCGACGCGCAGGGCGGCGAGGCCCTTCGCCCGCACCGCGGCGTCGGGACTCGACAGCGTGTCCCGCCAGTGGGCCGAGTCGACGACGCCGTGGATCAGGACGCCGGTTTTTTCCCTGGCGGCGACGAGGGCCGCGAGGTCGGGCGCGCCGGGGCTGTCGATCTCGACCCCCTGGAAGCCTAGCCGCTTGAGCAGCTCGAACTTCTCGAGCGTCGTGCCTTTGCCGCCGACCATCGAGTACTTCACCGCCTTCTTCAACTTCGGCTTCGTGGGGGCGGCGGCCGAAGTCCCCGCGGCGAGGGCCACGGCGGCAGTCGTCAGGAGGAAGTCGCGTCGCGTCGTCATGGGAAGTCTCAGTGGGGGCGTGAAGAAGCCCGCGGAGTAGTTCCGCGGGCCGAAAACGTGGGCGGAGTCGTCTAAACGAACTTGGTCTTGCCGGGCACGGCGACGGCGGGGACGAGGTTCTCGGCCCACTCGTACGTCTTGGGCATGAGGTCTTGCTTCGAGGTCAGCATGTTCTCCCACGAGATCTTCTGGCCCGTGTACGCCGCCTCGCGACCCATCAGCGCCATCAGCGTCGAGTTGGCGGAGCGCTCCGCGTCGTTGACCGCCTTGCCGGCGCGGATCGAGGCGAAGAGTTCGTCGTGTTCGGTCTGGTACATCGAGCCGAAGTCGTGCGTGCCGGGCGGCTTGTAGACCGCGCCGCCGGTCGGCTTGAGCGTGTGCCGCATCAGGTCGCAGCGGCCGTTGGTGCCGAGGATCGTGTCGTTGTTGTCGCCGACGCAGTCCTTCATCTGGCGGCACTGCAACACGACCTTGGCCCCGCTGGCGTAGTCGTAGACGATGCTGAAGTTGTCCCAGATGTTGCCGAACTTGGGGTCGGTGCGGACGTGCCGGCCGCCGAGGCCGGTGGCGGTCTTCGGCATCTCGTCCTTCATGATCCAACACGCCTTATCGACGTTGTGGATCGCCTGCTCGATGATGAAGTCGCCCGAGAGCCAGGTGAAGTAGTACCACATGCGCAGCTGGTACTCCATCTGCTTGGGGTCGTTGGTCTTGGTGCCCCGCGTCCAGAGTTCGCCGGTCATGAAGGTCGTGTGGATGGCGTTGACTTCGCCGATGGCCTTGTCGTGGATGCGGGCCACGAGGTCGCGCTTGAACGGGTCGAAGCGGTAGCAGAAGCCGCTAATCACGCTCAGGCCCTTCGACTTGGCGAGCTTGGCACTCGCGATGACCGAGCGCGCACCGGTCGCGTCTACGGCGTGCGGCTTCTCCATGAAGACGTGCTTGCCCTTCTCGACCGCGTAGGCGAAGTGCATCGGCCGGAAGCCGGGCGGGGCGGCCATGACGACCACGTCCGCGGCGTCGGTCGCCGCCTTGTAGCCGTCGAAGCCGCTGAAAATCATCTCGGGCTTGACATCGACCTTGTCCGGGAACGCGGCCTTCACGATGTCCAGGCCGGACTTGGCGCGGTCCTCGAACACGTCGGCGACGGCGACGAGCTTGACGTTCTTGTCGGCCCCCAAGGCATTGATGGCCGCCCCGGTGCCGCGGCCGCCGCAGCCGACGAGGGCGATTTTCAGGAGGTCGCTGCCGGCGGCGTGGACGCTCGGGGCGAGAATCGTTGAGGTGACGGCCGCGGCGGCGGACGTTTGCAAAAAGCCGCGGCGCGAGACGGGTCGCTTCGACATGGGGGAACCTCGGGAGTCGGGACGGGCGAATCAGGCGGGAGTGTCGAATGTTATTCTGCCCGAGGGTCGCGGACTTGTCACGCGAAATCTCTCAGCCAGTTCGGAGGTCGCGGTCGCGCAAGTCGGTGAGGAACATGTGCCCCGGCTTGTGGGTAATGGCGAACGGCGGCCGCGCCGCCATGAGTGCCGCCTGCGGGGTGACTCCGCAGGCCCAGAACGCAGGTTGCTCGCCGGGGCGGACCGTGACCGCGTCGCCGAAGTCCGGCCGTGTCACGTCGACGATGCCGAGGGCCGCCGGGTCACCGTGGTGCAGTGGTGCCCCGTGCGCCAGCGGCAACTTTGCGCAAACGGTGGTCGCCGTGGAGTATTGATTCGCGGTCATCGGCCGCATACTCACGACCATCGGCCCGTGGAAGCGCCCCGCCGGTTGACAGGCAATATTGGTGCGGTACATCGGCACGTTGACGTTTTTCTCGACGTGACCGACCCCGGCGACCCGGAGCCGAAGGCCGTGGCACCAGGGGCCGACCT
>JANXTD010000665.1 GCA_025352585.1 Fimbriiglobus sp. | reverse complement strand
CCCGTAGAACAGCACGCGCACGGCGTTCCGCTTCGCCGCGGTACTCGTGGCGAGCAGCCGCATCGTCCCCTGGACGTTCGCCCCGAACTTCGACGCGTCGCCCAATACCTCCGGCGTGACCGGCGGGAACGGCTCCGCCGCGCGGGCCAGCCCGGCGACGAGGAACAACGCGATCAGGGACAGCCGCATGACACGCACTCCGGGGGGGCTACTCGAACTCGCGGGTCCAGGCCTCCGCGCCGTACTTGCTTACGACTAACGCCTCCGCCGCGGCCAACTCGTCGGGCGACAACTCCGACGCGGTGCCGCCGTAGCGGGCGACGAAGCCGGCCCGCAGCGCCTCGACGACCGCCTCGCGGCCCAGCCCCGTTTGCCGCGCGAGCGGGCTGACACTCTTGGCCGCGCTCGCCGTGCCCTTCGGCCTGAGCTTCTCGCGGCCGATGCGCAACACCCGCGCCATCTCGGCGTTGTCGAGGTCGTAGGCGATCGTCGTGTGGTGCAGCACAACCCCGCCACGCCGGGCCTGTGCCGCCCCGCCGATCTTGCCCTCAGAGCAGGCGATGTCGTTGATCGGCACGTGGTGCGCATCGACGCCCAGGCCGCGCAGCGCCTCGATGACCCACGCCTCGCAGACCTCGTAACTGGCCCGCACGCTGAACCCGGCGAGCGCCGCGTCGGGCAGCGTCAGCGAGTACGTGATCGCCCCGCGCGGCTGCACGAACATCGCCCCGCCGCCGCTGATCCGCCGCACCACGGTGACCCCCAACGCCGCCGCCGCGTCGGCATCGACTTCGTTGGCGACCGACTGCGTCCGCCCCAGAACGACCGCCGGCGCGTCCCAGCCCCAGAAGCGCAACGTCGGCGGCGTCAACCCCTTCGACAACCGATCCGTTAGCACCTCGTCGAGGGCGACGTTCATCGCCGGACTCAGCGGCCGCTCCGGCAGGATGCGCCAGGGGTAGCCCGCCCAGCCGGCCGTGAACCGCGCGACCTCGGCCGGCGTGAACCGCCCGATGTGCCCCGCCGCCGGCGTATCGACGGCCGCCCGCACGGCGACCGCAATCGCCTCGGGGGTGGTGCCGACGAGATCGACGCCGAAGGGGACCGCCGCGCGGACGTGGGCCGCGAGCGCGGCGACCCCGAGCGTCGCCGGCCGGCCGTTCAGCGCGGCGGCGACGGCGTCAAAGTCGGGGGAGTCGCCGAGGCGGACGCCAGCGAGCAACCCGTCGGCGACGCTCAACGTGACCGCGACGGGCTGGCTTGTCGGAGGGGGCATGGGGGAGAATATAAGCAGCCGGGCCGGGTTCGACCCGCCCGACCCCCGACCCCCGGCTACCCTTGACCGCCGACGAACACGCCGCCGCGGAAGTCGGGGGCGAAGCCGCCGATGTCCGGGCCGGCCGCGCCAGTCGTCCCCAGGAAGGTGCGGATCAGCAGCGGGTCGCCCGGCCCCGACCCGACGACGATGTCGGCCAGGCCGTCGCCGTTCGCGTCGGCGACGGACACCCTGGCTCCGCCGGCGTAGGAGGCGGGCAGGGCCGTGAAGTCGAGCCTCCTGTCGCCCGTCAGGCCGTCGAACGTCCGGACTTGGGGGCTGCCCGACCCGGCCCCGGCGACCACCTCGGCCGCCCCGCCGCCTCGCGTGTCCCCCGCGGCGACCCAGACGCCGCCGCGGAACGTCGGGTCGAAGGCGAAGAAGTTCGAGAGGACGGCCAGCGACTGGCCGTTGAACACGCTCACCCGCGGCCCGCCGCCCGGCCCGGCCCCGACGACCAGGTCGGCGAACCCGTCGTCGTTCGCGTCCCCGGCGGCGACCGAAACGCCGTCGCGCTGGCTCGGCTCGAAGGCGAAGAAGTTCTGCAGCACGGCCCCGGTGACGCCGTCGAAGGCGGTCACCCGCGGCCCGCCGCCCAGCCCGGCCCCGACGACCACGTCGCCGACGCCGTCCCCGTTGATGTCCCCGACGGCCACGGAGGTGCCGCCGGTGAACGTCGGCTCGAAGGCGAAGAAGTCCCGGACCACCGCCCCGGTCGCCCCGTCGAACACCCGCACCCGCGGGCCGCCGCCGGCCCCGGCCGCGACGACGGTGTCGTCGATCAAGTCGCCGGTCACGTCGCCGAGCGCCACGCGAACGCCGCCGAGGAAGGTCGGCTCGAACGCGAACCGGTTGCTCAGGACTCGGCCGGTCTGGGCGTCGAACACGCTGACGCGAGGCCCGCCGCCGGGTCCGACCCCGACGGCCACCGCGGGGGACGCGGCGACGAGGTTCGGGAAGGTCTCGAGGTCCACCGGCACGGCGAGCTTCGGCACGTCAATGCCGGCCCCGACCGGCAC
Organism: Fimbriiglobus sp.; assembly: GCA_025352585.1. Taxonomy (GTDB): domain Bacteria; phylum Planctomycetota; class Planctomycetia; order Gemmatales; family Gemmataceae; genus Fimbriiglobus. The sequence continues at coordinate 1,936 of JANXTD010000665.1, read as the reverse complement.
CGGCGGCGGCAGGGGGTCGGCCCCGGCCGGCGGCGTCGTCGTCCCGCTGCCGGGCACGGCGGGCGTCCCCGGCAGGGGGGTCGGACTCACCGGCGGGCTGACCGGTCCAGGGACGCGGTTGTCGGTCGCCGTCAAGAGCCGCTCGTAGCGGATCGCCAGCGCCGCCGGGACCGTGGCGTCGATCGTCGCGGTGGTGGTGAAGGGCGGCGGGTTCTGCCCGGCCCCGATGAGCGTCAGCGAGGTCACCTGGGTGAGCGGCACGGTGTGGTAGACCTGGCCGTTGACGAGCAGTTCGAGGTTGCCGCCGGCCGCCCGCACCGTGACCTGGTCCGGGGTCGCGTCGAGGCCGACGGCCTGGGTGCGGAGGTCGAGCGTGAGCGCGGCCGGCCCGGCCGTCTGGCCGTCGATGAACGCCGCCTGGGCGGACACGCGGGTGTCGTGCGACAGGCTGCCGAACCCGGCCTGGACGGCCGGGTTGAGGACGGCCGGGTTCTCCGGGCTGTCGGCACCTGGGCCGCTGGTCGTGACCCCGGCCAGGACGTACCGGCCGCCCACCTGAAAGAACGCCGGGCCGCCCGAGTCCCCCTGGCCCGAGGTCCCCTCGCCGGCCACCCCCAAGTCGTTGACGCCGAGGATGCGGCCCAGGGCGTCGTTCGCCGCCGACCCGTTGTCGAAGTCGTACAGCAGCGCCTGCGTGCCCCCGTAGTTGACCCGGTCGCCCAGCGTGTCGTAGCGGTTGCGCGCCATCCGCTTGGTGTCGTCGGCGTTGGGCTGCTGGCCGGTCGTGCCGGTGCCGATCGTCCCGTACCCGACGACGGTGAACGCCTGGCCGACCTCGTCGCCGCCGCGATACAGGTCGTACCGCTCGGCCCCCAGCCCCACCGGGCCGGACGGGGCGAGGGCCGGCAGCGTCATGACGGCCAGGTCGTCCGTGACACCGACCCCGTTGTACCCTGGGTTCAGCTTGATGTTGGCCACGGGCACCTCGACCTGCACGCGGCCGACGTTGGGCAGGTCGAACGCGACGCGGGCCGGGCCGTCCAGGCCGACGGTGCCGGTCCCTGATTTCGTGAAGTTGTGCGCCGACGTGAGGACGTGTCGGCCGGTCGCCAGCAGCGTGCCGCTGCCGGTGAACTGCTGGCCGCCGATCGTGACGAGGACCTGGACGACGCCGTCGAACCCGGTACCGGGGGCGACCAGCGGGGCCAGCTCCGTGGCACCCAGCACCGGGTTGATCCGGCTTTCCATCGCCTCAACGTGCAGGGCAGTGCGGCGGGGGGTGGGCATGGGGGGATACATCCTTACAGGTGTAACGTTAATACGAAATCTTTTACTTGAGCATATAGGCCTCCTCCCATAATGCATGCGTGGCCCCCGAGGTTTCTCCGCCCCGCCCCGCCTCGGGGCGGTACAACCCCCCCCCCGCCGCCTCAGCTCTCGGCGCGCGGCAGGCAGACGCGGAAGGTCGTGCCGCGGCCCTGGACGCTCTCCACGCGCACCGTGCCGCCCATCGTCTGCACCGTGTGCTTCACGATCGCCAGGCCCAGGCCGGTGCCGCCCATCTCGCGGCTGCGCGCGCGGTCCGCCCGGAAGAAGCGCTCGAAGATCCGCGGCAGGTCGCGCGGCGGGATGCCGATGCCCGAGTCCTCGACCTCGAAGCAGACCTGCTGCGCCGTTGACTCCCACCGCGCCGTCACCCGGCCGTTCTCCGGCGTGTACTTGATCGCGTTATCGACCAAGTTGTCGAGCACCTGCGCCAGCGCCTCCTCGTCGGCCCACACGCTCAGGTCCGGCGGGCAGCCCAACAGCGCCACGCCGTCGAGCGTCATGCCCTTGCCCTCGGCGCGGGTGCGGTGCCGGTCCAGGCAGGCGTGGACCGCGTCCTCCACGGCCACCACCTCGAAGTCCATCGTCGCCTCGCCCGACTCGATCCGCG
>JANXTD010000655.1 GCA_025352585.1 Fimbriiglobus sp. | reverse complement strand
CGCCACCAGCGCGCACCACCGCCGCTGACTCCGCGCCACCCAGGCCAGCGCGAGCGCGAGCGCCTTGGCGGCGTGCACGCGCTCCCCGGCCATGCTGCCGCTCTCGTCCACGCAGACGATCACGGGGCCCTTGCCGACCGGCTCGGTGGCGTGGTACTCCCGGCACTGCGCCTGCTGCTCGGCGATCCGGCGGAGGGCGTCGAGCTCGAGCTCGGGCACCGCCAGCCGGGCCAGCTCGACCGGCAGGAGTCGCCCTACGTCGCCGCCCGGCTCGACGCCGACCACGTCGTCGAGGCCGTGGCGGTCCTTGCGCCGCTGCCTCGACTGGGCGACGCGGCGGTAGCGCCCGGCCAGCTCGCCGATCCGCCTTAGGGTCGGGTCGCCGCGGACGCGGCGGAACAGCGCCGCCACGGCCGCCGGGTCGTTCGTGCCCGGCGACCCCGGCCCGACGCCGTACGCCCCCTCGGCCTCGCGCAGGGCCTCGACCTCGCGGCCGGCCTCGGCGAGGGCCCGGCCGACGGCCCGCAGCGTCACCACCTCGGCCTCGAGTCCGCCGCCGGGACCGGCGGCGGGGGTCGCGCCCTCCGCGCCGCCCCCGGCGTCGGGCTGGGCGAACGCGACGGCGAACGACACCGCCGCGATGGTCGAGGCGGTGTCGTCGAGGCGGGTGTCGGCGTGCAGGCCGCGGTAGTCGGGCGTGTCGAGCAGCTGTGCGAGGAAGCGGTGCCGGTCGGCGTCCCGGCAGGCCGGCAGCAGCTCGGGGTCGGGGTCGAACGCGGCGGCGTGGAAGTCGGCGGCCGCGAACGCGTCGAGCGGCAGCCGCCGGAGCCGCTCGCTCTCGGCGAGCAGGTCGCGGCCGCGCCGCAGGCCCCACGCGTCGAGCCTGAGTGCCGTCGGGCCGGCGTCGCCCGGCGGTGACGTCGGGCCGGCGGGGGTGATGCCCAGCGGCTCGCGGGGGCCGGCGTCGGTGCCGCCTAAGTCGAGCAGCTTCAAGAGGTCGTCCTGGCTCATGAGTCTCCTCCTTCGGGTCGGGGTTCGGGTTCCGTCACACGGCCTCGATGGAGGCGAGCCGGAGCCGGCGCAGCTGCTCGCGGACGTGCGCGCGGGCCGCCTCCAGCCGGCCGCCGCCCTTCAGCGACGCCAACTGCCGCTGCACCTCGCCGAGCTTGGCCGCCGCCTTGGCCGCCGCCGCCAGGTCGCGAGTATCCGTCGCCGCGACGAGCTCCTCGACCTCGACGAGCAGCTGCGTGACGCGCATGCCGACCGGGTTGGCCACCCGGCCGATGACGCGTGCCGCCACCCCCGGCTGCTCGGCCGGGTCGTCCCAGAGCGTGTGGGCGGCCGCCTCCAGGTGCTCGGGCATGACGACCTCGTCGCCCGAGAGCCAGGCGTAGGCCCGCACGACGCCGACGGTCTTGAATTGCCGCCGGTCCCCCGGCCGCACCCCCTCGCGCGCGAGCTCCTTGAGCACCGCCTCGAAGGCCTCCTTGGCCTCGACCGACCACGGCACGGCGCGGGCCGCCGCGCGGGCCAGGTCGACCTCGGCGGGCGAGATCGACGCGGTCAACTTGGGGGCGTGGTCGCGCGACCAGAGCAGGCGCGACCGGCCGGCCGCGGAGCGGATGGGGGCCACGGCCTTGCGGACGAGGAAGCGGTCGAACACCGCCGCGAGCTCCCGGCCGGTCTCGGGGCACGGCCACTCGTTGGACGCCGCGACGCACAACTTGAGCGGCACGGCGCGGGCCACGCCGTCGCCGGCGTCGAAGGTCCGCTCGTTGAGGACGCGGAGCAGGGTGTTGAGGATCGCACTGGAGGCCTTGAAGACCTCGTCGAGGAAGGCGTAGTCGGCCTCGGGCAGCTTGCCGGCCGTGACGCGGACGTAGCGGTCGGCCTTCAGCCCCGCGAGCGAGACGGGGCCGAAGACCTCCTCGGGGACACTGAACTTCGTCAACAGGACACTGAACTTGGTGCCGCCGGTCCACGCCAAGAGCGAGTCGAGCAGGAGGCTCTTCGCGCAGCCGGGCGGGGAGACGAGTAGCAGGTGCTCGCCGGCCACCAGCGCGGTGAGGGCGAGGTCGACCTCAATGTCGCGCTCGATGAGGGCGGCGGCGAGCTCGACGCGGGCGGCGGCGAACTTGGCCTGGACGGGGGCGGCGTCGGTCGGGGTCGGCTTCACGCGGGGTCTCCAGAAATGGGGTCGGGGTTAACGTGACACTTCGGCGGTGACGGCGGCCGGCGCGCGGTAGCGGGCCGGCACGTCGCCGACGGTGGCTCCCGGGCGACGCCGGGAGGCGGCG
>JANXTD010000633.1 GCA_025352585.1 Fimbriiglobus sp. | reverse complement strand
CGAAGTTGGCCTTGAACGCGTCCTTGGTCAGGATGCCGTCGGCGGGGATGGGGTCGCCGTTGCGCTCCATCGAGCTCTTCATCCGCGCGTTCTGGTTCAGGTCGATCGTGTCTTTGCCCTGCGCCATGAAGCCCCAAATCTGGTCGGGGTCGGCTGCCGCGCCGCCGAACCCGCCGCGGCCGCCGCGATCGCCCCCGCCCGGCGGTTGGCTCTGCCCCCGCCCCGCCGTGAACGCAATGAGTCCCGCCGCGAGGGTCGGCAGCAGGAGCCACCGGGCGATTCGGGCGGTGCGGCGCATGGTTCAACTCCGGGGCGGTCGCGCGGGTCAAGGTTTCCCCCCACTATAAGCTCACCCGAAACGGGAAGTCAGACCAAATCGGCTCACGTCTCACCGCGCCTTCATCGCCGCGAAGGCGCGGCCGTTACACCGCCGTTACCGACAGTCCGGCCGCGCCCAGGTACAATCCCCGCGTCGGCCCCACTCCCCCGAGGTTCCCGCGATGCGCCCCGCCCGCCTGCTACTGCTGTTCTCGTTCGCGGTCGCCGCCGCGACGCCCGGCGTCGGCCAGGAGCCGAAGGCCGACTTGAAGGCCGCGACGAGTAAGGTCGTCGGCGTCACGGTCTACCAGAACACCGCGCTGGTCACCCGCGAGGTGACCGTGCCCGACGCCGTCGGCCCCGTCGAGGTGACCGTCACGCCGCTGCCTGCGAGCACGATGAGCACGTCGCTGTACGCCGAGGGGGCCGACGGCGTGCGGGTGCTGAGCACGCGCTACCGCACCCGCGCGATCAGTGAGGACAATCGCATCGAAGTCCGGCTGCTCGAAGCCAAGGTCAAGGAGAACGGCCGCAAGTTGCAGGCGATCCTGGCCGACGCGAAGGCGCTCGAAACGAACACGGCCTTCCTGGGCAAGCTCGAAGTCTTCACCGCCGCGACGCTGGGCACGCTGACCGAGAAGGGCCAGCTCGACGCCGAAAAGACGCTGTCGCTCGTGACATTTATCCGTGAGACGCGCGTCAAGGCGGCTAAGGAGGAGGTCGCCTTGAAGCAGCAGATGGAGACACTGACCGAGGAGACGGAGTTCACGAAGCGGCGACTCGGTGAAGTCGCCGGGGGCCGGTCGCGCACGGAGCGCGACGCGATCATCGTGCTCGAGAAGACCAAGGCCGGCCCGGCGACGATCCGACTCAACTACCTCGTGAGTAGCGTGTCGTGGCGGCCGCTGTACAAGCTGCGCGCCGGCCCCAAGGAGAAGGACGCGGTGACGGTCGATTACCTCGCGTCGGTCAGCCAGCAGACCGGCGAAGACTGGGTGAACGTCAACGTCGTCCTCTCGACGGCGCAACCGCTGCTGAACGCCTCGCCGCCGGACTTGCGGAGTCTTGAGATTGCCGTCGCCGGGATGCCGGGCGCGAGCAACCCCGGCGGCTTCGGAGGGGGCCAACAGGGCGGCTTCGGCGGCGGATTCGGCGGCGGTCAGTTGGGGGCGAACCCGGCGGGCGGCCCGGCGTCGGCCGGGGTGCCCCCGCCCAACGTGGCCGGCGGGGGCGGCGGCATGCCGTCGGCGACCTCGTACCTGAAGAGCCTCGACGACCAGTCGCGGGCCAACCGCGTCCAGGCCCAAACCTTGCTCAACAACAAGGACGCTGCCAACGGGGCCGTCTTCGCCAACAACGCCGCGGCCATCGAGCAGTACCGCGACCTGCTCGCCACGAAGGAAGAGGTCGGCAAGCTCGGCGTCGCCACCGACATCGACGGCCCCAGCGTGAACTACCACCTCAAAACGAAGCTGTCGCTGCCGTCGCGCAGTGACGACCAGGTCATCGAAATCGCCAAGCTCGACCTGGCGTCGCGCTTCTACTACAAGGCGGTGCCGCTGCTCACGAGCAACGTCTACCGCATCGCCGACCTGACCAACACGACCGACATGATCCTGCTCGCCGGCGAGGCGACGATGTACCTCGGCATGGACTTCGTCGGCCAGACCCGCATGCCGCTGGTCGCCATCGGCAAGCCGTTCACGCTCGGCTTCGGCGTCGATCCGCAACTGCAAGTCTCACGCAAGCTGATGGACAAGACCCGCACAACGCAGGGCGGCAACCAGGTGCTGACCTTCAAGTACCGTATCCTGCTGACCAGCTACAAGGCCGCCGTCGTCGATGTCCAAGTGGTGGACCGGATGCCGTTCGCCGAGGCGTCGCAGACGATCGCGGTGATGATGCTCAAGGGCGAGACCGACCTGAGCAAGGACACGCTGTACCTGCGCGACGAGCGGCCGAAGAACCTGCTGCGCTGGGACGTGAAGGTGGACCCGAAGCAGAACGGCGACAAGGCGCTGAGCCTCGACTACGAGTACAAGATGGAGTTCGAGAAGTCGGTGAACATCGGCTCGATTTTGGCGCGGTAGTGGCTTTGGCGAGCCGGAAGCGTTAGCGCCCGGAGTCTTGTCTAGCAGACTCCGGGCGCTGACGCTCCCGTCTCGCCAGGTTCGGGAGGTTCGCCCATGTCCAAAGTCCGCGTCGTCGTCGTCG
>JANXTD010000626.1 GCA_025352585.1 Fimbriiglobus sp. | reverse complement strand
TCAGCGACCGGAGTTCCGCAGCCGAAGTACGTCAGTCGAGGTTCAGCACTTCGCCGCCGTTGCGGGTGATGAGGCCCTTGAGCGTCGCGGCGTCGATCGTACTCGGCAGGTACCGTGCGGAGCCGTCGGCCAGGACGACGTTGCAGCCGTTGCCGTCCATGCGGAGCAGCTTCTTCAAGTCGCCCCCCGTCGCCTTGGGGTCGAAGGCGAGTTCGTCGGGCTTCGTCCACGGCACCGCCTTGGCCGCGGTCACGACCAGCAGCGTGTTCGACAGGCCGTCGGTGAAATCGACGACCCTCAACGCCTTGAGCGGCTCGAAGGCCGCGCCGTTGCCGACGAAGACGCGGAAGTGCGTCTCCTTGTCGCCCGGCAGCGTCACGCCCGGCAGCGCGAAGACCGCCGGCATCGGGTTGTCTTTCAGGGCCTTCAGGTTGTGCTCGCTGTCCCACGCCTCGTCCAGCTTGAACCTCTCGTACAGGGCACCCGCTTCGACTTGAGGCAGGATCGCGACGCGCCAGCTCAGCAGCGGCTTGCCCTTCTTGTCGGTGACCGCCGGCGCGGGGAACGCCCCGTAGGCGTCGTGGTAGGTGTGCAACGCGAGGCCGAGGTGCTTCAGGTTGTTCTGCGTCTGGCCGCGCAGAATCGCCTCGGTCTTGGCCCCGCCCGCCGACGCGCCCAGCGCCAGGCCGAACGGCAGGTCGGTGGGCACCACGAGCGTCGCCACGGCGTCGGTGCCGTCGATGCGGGTCGTCGCCGCCTCAACGCTCGCCCGCAGGCCGTCGAGGACCGCCACGACCGGGCCGCCCTTGGCGTCCTTCGGCCGCCCGTCGCTCAACTGCCCCGAGAGGAGCGTCCGCACGGCCCCCAGCGCCGTCTCGCAGTCGCGCGTCACGGCCGCGTCGCCACCGCGGAACCGCGCCTCGACGGTCAGCTTGCCGCCGGCCACTTCGCCGACGAGCAGCGCGAAGTCGGCCTTCGCCAGCGGCAGGAACGGCACGGCGTCGGCCCGCGGGCGGCGTGACTCGCCGCGCAGTTCCGGCGGCATCATCGCGGCGTTCACCCCGACGACGAAGTCCTTCGTCGCCGCGGCGACCAGCGCCGGCATCAGGGGGCCGACGGCCCGCACGACGCCGGACTTCGCCGCGACGTGGACCGAGAGCCGCGGGTGCAGGCCGTCGGTCAGGTCGAGGGCGATTTCGTGGAACTTGATGGCCGCACCGCCGCGGGCCGGGGTGAGCGTCGGGTACCGCAGCGTCAGCACGTCCTTCTCGAAGCGGTACGACACGCGGTCCTGGGAGGCGAGGCAACCGACCGCCGCCGCGGCGACGAGCCGGCCGGCGTCGATCGGCTTCGTCAGCGCGAGCGTGACGACGAACGGCTGGAGGTCGGGGGCCGGCTTGCGCAGGTCGGGGAAGTAGACGCACGCCGAGGTCACGTCGGCGGGGGTCAGCCCGGTGACCGCCTCGAAGTCGGCGACGACGCGGTCCAACTCGGCGACCTTGGCCGACCGCAACTGCTCGCCGACCGGCCCCTTCCAGAGCTTGGCGACGCTGACGTTCGCGAACACCGCCGCGTCCGGCGGGACGTGACTCAGGTGCGCGGGGACTTGCGCACTCGACCAACTTGACGTGACCACGGCGACGAACGCCCCGAGGAACAGACGCGACATGGCGGACCCTTGGCACAGGTAGTGAATGGTGAACGTGGGGTCAGTGTGACAGGCCGGCCGTCGCGTGGCAACGGTTATCCGCAAGACGCCACTGCAGGGCAGATTTCCCGGACAAAGTGGCTTACAATGGCGTCATGGCCACTACCACCTTGCCCGACACGGAAGCGGACACCGATACGCGTACGAAGCGGCAGCCGCCGTACGCGGTGGTGCTGCACAACGACGACCACAACAACTTCGCGTTCGTCGTGGCGGTGTTGCAGAAGGTGTTCGGCTACGCGGTCGAGAAGTGCGTCAAGCTGATGCTCAAAGCCCACGAAACGGGCCGGGCGGTCGTCTGGGTGGGGTCGCTGGAAGTGGCGGAGTTGAAGGCCGAGCAGATTCACGGCTGCGGCCCCGACCCGCAGGCCCGGAAGGCGCAGCCGCTGCGGGCGACCGTCGAGCCGGCGGCGTGAGCAAGGCCGATTCTTCTATAGCTGGCCGCTGTGAGGCCGGTCTGACTTCCCCACACGGGGGCCAGTGACCCAGGGGGTAAGGCAGCCAGTGGCAAATGATCTACCGCTCGATCGCTGGGTATGGTACCACCCGCTACCACGGGCCTCCCGCTTGTGGTTACCTCACGGACGAGGGCGCGATCATGGACGACGACCTGACCCCCGCCGTCGAAGAGAT
>JANXTD010000597.1 GCA_025352585.1 Fimbriiglobus sp. | reverse complement strand
GATGACCCGGATGCGGGCCGACCGCTCGACCGTGCCCGACGTGACGTAGCACCCGGCGATCGTGCCCGTCTTGGTGATCTTGAACGTGTTCCGCACGATGGCGCGGCCCAGGTGCACGACCTCCTCGATCGGCTTGAGCCGGCCTTCGAGCGCCGCTTTCACGTCATCCACGAGGTTGTAGATGATCTGGTACTCTTGCACCTTGATGTCGCGGTTCTCCGCCAGGCGCATCGCCGGGTCGTCGGAGGTGACGTTGAAGCCGACGATGATCGTGTCCAAAGGCGACGTGAGCGCGAGCGTCACGTCGGACTCGTTGATCGCCCCGATGCCGGCGTGCAGCACCCGCACGCGGACCTCGTCGTGGACGAGCTTCTCGAGTTCCTTGCGGATCGCCTCGACCGAGCCGCGGGCCTCGGCCTTCAGGATGATCTTCAACTCGCTCACCTTCGCCTTGCCCGACTGCTCCTTGAGCGAGTCGAGGCTGACCGGCGTGAACTTGTTGCGGTCGAACTCTTGACGCGTGTCCTGGCGGTTGCCGGCGATCTCGCGGGCGGTGGCCAGGTCGTTGACGACGTAGAAGGGGTCGTCGGCGTCGGGCACGGCGTTGAGGCCGATGATCTTGATCGGCGTACTCGGCCCCGCCTCCTTGATCGGCTGGGCCAGGTCGTCGTAAATCGCCCGGACGCGGCCGTACGTCGAGCCGCACAACACGGTGTCGCCCTTGCGAACGGTGCCGTTCTGCACGAGGAACGTGGCGACGACGCCGCGGTCCTCCTCCATGTAGGCTTCGAGGCAGGTGCCCGAGCCGGCGAGCGTCGGGTCGGCCTTCAACTCCGCGACTTCGGCCAACAGCGCGATCGAGTCGAGCAGTTCGCCGATGCCCTGACCCGTAATGGCCGAGGTGTAGATGACCGGCACGTCGCCGCCGAGGTCTTCGGGGACGAGCTCCATGTCGAACAGCCGGGCCTTGACCTTGTCGGGCTGGGCCCCCGGCAGGTCGCACTTGTTGATCGCGACGATGATGTCAACCTCGGCCGCCTTGGCGTGGGCCACGGCTTCCTGGGTCTGCGGCATGATGCCATCGACCGCGCTCACGACGATCACGGCGATGTCAGTGACGTTAGCCCCGCGAGCGCGCATCTTCGTGAACGCCTCGTGGCCGGGGGTGTCGAGGAAGGTCGTGCTCTTGCCGTCCTTCTCGACCCGCCAGGCGCGCAGCACTTGCGTAATGCCGCCGGTCTCGGTGGAGACCACGTCCGACTCCAGCCCGTAGGTGGCGCGGATGGCGTCCAGCAAGCTCGTCTTGCCGTGGTCCACGTGGCCCATGATCGTGACGACCGGCGGCCGCAGGGTCGTGTTCGCGCTTTCGGACGCCTGGGCCGTCTCGCGGAGCTTGCGCAGCACCTCGTCCTCGGCCGACTCGACCGCCTTGGCGACGAGTTCGATGCCCTTGTCGATGGCGACCATTTCGGCCACGTCGAAGGCGACCGGCGAGTTCATCGTGTACAGCGAGTTGGTGGCGTTCTTGAGCTTCAGGATCAGCTCGCCGACCTTCATGCCGATGGTCGTCGAGAGGTTGCGCACCGTGATCGGCACGTCGATCTCGACCTTGCCGGCGAGCACGATCGGGCCGTGCTTGACGTGCGACGGGCCGCGGTGCTTCTTGCGGTGGCGGTCGTTGGTGATCATGTCAACCGAGCCGCCCCGATTGATGTTGATCGAGTTACGGAAGCTGCCGGCGCGCACGTCGCGGCCGCGCTCCTGGCGTTGCTTCTGGCGCTGGTCGCGGCCGGCGGCCCCGCCCGGCCCAGGGGCACCGGGCGCGCCCGGACGGCGCGGGTCGGTGTTACCTTCGCCCGGCTGGTCGCGGCCGGGCATCGGGGCGTTGGGGCGGCCGGGGACGTTCGGCCCGGTCGGCCGGTTCTCTTCGGTGCCAGGGGTCGGCGTCCGCGTCAGCCGGTCCACGTCCTCGATCTTGACGCGACCCTTTTGCTGCTCCAACTGGCGCAGGCGTTGGATCTGCTCCAGCGTCAGTTTCATCGTCGGCTTGGGGGCGTTGGGGCCGCCGGGCGGCGTGGCCCCGAGAGGCGGGCGCGGGCCGGTCGGGCCGGCGGCACCGGGAGGGCCGAACGCCGGGCGCGGGGCTTGCGGCGCGGTCGAGCCTTGCGGCCCGAAGCGCGGGGCGGCACCGGGGATGCGCGGCGGGCCGGGGTTCGGCGGCGTGCGGCCGCTGGCGTGTACGGCCGGGCCGGGGTTCGGCGGCGTCGAGACGGGCCGCGGCGGCAACCCGCCGCCGGCGTTCGCCGGTTGCGGCGACGGGGCGTTAACAGTCACCGGGGGCCGCGGCACTTGCGGGGGCTTCGGCGGCAAGTACGTCGCGGGGCGGCCGACCGGGGCCAGGGTGCGCATGCCGAGATTGGCCGGCGGCAACACCGTCGGCGGCCGCATCGTCGCGGCCGGCTGGAAACTGTCCGGGCGGGCGACGACCGGGGCGGCGGTGGCGGGGGCCGTGACCGGCTCGGCGACGGCGGCCGGCGTCACGACGGGGGCTTCGACCGGGGCGACTTCCGCCGGCGCGGCGACTTCGACCGGCACTTCGGCGACCGGCGCGACGACCGCGGGCACCGGCACTTCGACCGGCTCCGGCGTTTCGGCGACGACCGGGGCCGCCTTCGGCTTCGGCGGGTTCAAGTTCATCGGCTTGCCGAGGTTCGGCATCTTCGACGGCATCTTGGGCAGCACAGCCGCGACCGGCTTGGGCGAGACGACTTCGACCGGGACTTCGGCGACCTCGACCGGCGGGGCGACCGCAACCGGCTCTTGGACGGCGACGGGGCGCGACACCGGGGCGGGCGGCTTCGGCTTGGGCGGCGTGAGCGTCGGCATCTTGACTTCGACCTTCGGCAACGTCACCGGCTTCGCGGGGGCTGGGGCGGCACCGGCCGGCTTGGCGGCGGTCTTGCGGCCGTTCTTGTGACGCTCGCGCAACGCCTCGACCTGATCGGGTTCGAGCGACTTGAGTTGGCTCGTGATCGACGTGAAACCGAGGTCTTTGCAGTATTCGAGGACCGTCTTCGTATCGACGTTCAACTCGCTGGCCATGCTGTAGACGCGCGGCTTACCGCTCTTCGCATCTTTAGCTGGCTCTTTACCGGCGTCCTTGGGGTCTTTCGGCTCTTTAGTCTGCGACAAACTCGACTCCTTGGGGCATTAGCCAACGACCCCCCTTCCGGCCTGGGGCCGAGCGAGAGGACTGGCTGAAAGGATTCTAACGGCGAATTCGACTTCGGGTAAGGGGGGCTTCACGGCGTTCATGCCGTCGGCCCTTCGCTTTTCACTTCGGTTACGACTTCGTTCGGGGTGTTCGGCACGGCAAGTTCTCCGGGGGCGGCCTGGTCGGGCGCGGGGGATTCGGTGGGGTGGGTCGTCGTCTCCTCGGCAACTTCGGGACTCAAGGCTTCGGCGTGCGGCGCGTCCGCCGCAGTCTCGGACACGGCTTCGGCCGCGGGGTTCGCGGCCAACGCGGCGGCGGCTTCGTGGGCGGCGGTCTCGGCCGCCGCGGCGGCGTCGAGTTCCGCCTGGTGGGCCGCCGCTTCCGCCTCGGCAATCGCCAAAGCCGCCGCCGACGCATTCGCCGCCCGCTCCTCCTCGGAGGCGCGCTCCATGTGGTCGGCGTACTCTTCGGCGTAGTCGATCACTTCCGTGGCGACTTCCATCGTCATGTCCGGCATGAACTTCAACAGTTCCTCGGCATCGACGTAGGTCAACTCATTGTACGAGAGGAAGCCCTCTTCCACGATCTTTTGCACCTGTTCTTCGGTCACGCCAGGCAGTTGGCGGAACCACCGCTCGGCCCGTTCGAGGGCTTCGCCGAGTTCGTCCGGCGTCATGATCTCGATGTCCATGCCGACCAGCTTCGACCCCAACCGGACGTTCTGGCCGCGCCGGCCGATGGCCAGTGACAGTTGATCTTCGTTGACCAGCACGATGGCCCGGCCGAGGCGCGGGTACGTGAACACGTCCGAGATGTCCGCCGGCGACAGGGCGTTCGGCACGAGGATTTGCAGCGACTCGTTCCAGCGGACGATGTCGATG
>JANXTD010000593.1 GCA_025352585.1 Fimbriiglobus sp. | reverse complement strand
CGTGTTTTTCGCGTCCAGCCGCCTGCCCGACTTGGGCGGCCGTGACCGCCGGGCCACGCAACTCTGGGTCCAGGAGCCGGGCCGGCCGCCGCGTCCGCACACCGCCAGCCGCGCCAACGACCGCTGGCCAACGATGACCGTCGGCCGCGAGTTGCTCTTTACCTTGTGGAGCCGGCAAGACGAGGTCGTGGCGGCGGACGGCCTTGGCATCGTTCGGTACGACCCGCCGGTCGCCGGCCTCACGGCCCCCGCCGACCGCTGGGTCGGGGTGACAGTAACGGCGACGAGTGAGGCGTTCGGGCAGGCGGTCAAGGTCGCCGTGCCGGTCTGGCGCGTGCGGCCGCTGTTCACAACCAACCTGGCTTACATGACGTTGCCGCCCGCGGCGGCGACCCCCTTCACCCCGGCCGACGAGTGCCCCGAGGCGGGACCGCTGCGAGTGGCGCAGTCGCGGTACGGCCAAGTCGCCTCCGCGCCGAGTTCGCTGGCGACCGGCTTCGAGTACCCCGCCTTGGCCGAGCCGCCGGTGCTGTGGTGCCCGGCGGCGACGGCGGACGGCCGTCGCTGGAGTCTCGGCACTCCCGGCCCGGCCCTCGGGGGTCGGCTGCTGCTCTCCGCCGCCCCCCTCGGCGCGGGGGGCCGCCCGGTGCCCGCCTCTTACGGACTGTACGCCGTCCCCCAGGACGGCTGGTCCGCGGACCCCGACGCGGTCGGCGAGTTGACCTCCCTCTTCGACGACCCCGACCTCGTGGACGCCGAGCCGGTCGCCGCTTACCCGCGGCCGTTACCGCCCGGCTCGATCGAGGCCCCCCACTCCTGGGACGCTGACCAGACTCGGACGCTGTCACTAGCCGGCGGCCGGACCTACACCGGCCCGGCCGGCAACTTGCACTGCGAGCAGCTCTCCGACGCGGCGACGGGGCGGTTCCCCGGCCAGCGCGCCAACGGCCCCGACCCCGGCCCCGTGGTGCCGCTGTTCGGCCGCGCCGCGATCAGCCGCGTCGCCTTCTACGCCTCCCACCGCGACCGCTTCGACGACCCAGTCCGGCCCGTAGTCCGCGGCACCCTCGAGAAACTTGTTGAAGCACCGGCGGCCGGCGACCGGACCGGGTCGCTGCGTGTCACCCTACCCGTCGGCTCCCCGACCTTGCTCGTCGGCATTGGCGCGGACGGTCAGGTCGTCTCGGCGACCGGTGCGGCGGACGCGGCCGGCCGGCGCGGCAAGTTCTACGCCTTCGCCGGCGACCACGTCAGCGGCACCCGCGCCGGCGGCTACCACTTCTGCACCGGCTGCCACACCGGGCACACCTTCGGCGGCGTCGCGCCGGAGCGCCTGAAGTAGGGCCGCGTGGCGCGATTGTCCGGCGCGCCCTTCTCGCCGGACGGGGCGGCTGCTACCTTGAACTCTGCCTGGAACACTCGCGAGGGACTCCCCGTGGCTTCGACGAAGATGATCGACGTTCGGCGCGGCATGGTGCTGAACATGAACGGCCACCTCCTCTACTGCCTCGAGCGCGACCTCAACACCCCCGGCAACTGGCGCGCGATCCTGTACTTGAAGCTCAAGAACCTCAAGACCGGCAGCATCGTCGATGAGCGCGTCCACCCCGACGACAAGGTCGATGTCGTCTACCTGGACACCAAGGACTACGCCTACAGTTACAAGGACGGCGCGGACTACGTGTTCATGGACTCCGAGACGTTCGAGCAGGTGACGCTGTCCGCCGACATGGCTGCGGACAAGATGCCCTACCTCCGCGAGAACGACCTCTGCAAGATCACGTTCTACGACGGCAAGGCCCTCGGCATGGAACTCCCCCAGACGGTCAAGCTCAAGGTCGTCGAGACCGAGCCGACCATCAAGGGTGCCACCGCCGCGGCGCAACAGAAGCGGGCGGTCCTGGAGACCGGGCTGACGGTCCAGGTGCCCAGCTTCATCGTCGAGGGCGAGATGGTGCTGATTCAGACGGAAGACGGCAAGTACCTCGGTCGGGCCAAGGACTAACGATGAACCCACCGCAACCCCCGACCCACCCGCGCGCCTTCGCCCGCCTGTCCCCGACCGTCGCCACCCGCTGGGCCGACCGGCGGGGGCGGCTCAAGCCCCTCTTGCGATTGGCCCGCATGATCTTCCTGGTGGTCGCCTTCGGCCTGGCCTCGTGGCTGGGCTTCTCCGCGTGGCTGGCCCGCCACTACGTCGCCCGCCCCGCCGAGCGCTACGCCGAGCCGGCCCCGAAACTCGACTGGGTGAAACTCGACGAGGCCCGGCTGACCTCCGCCGACGGCGAGCAAGTCGGCTTCTGGTTCGCCCCCACCCCCGGCGACCCCGGCGACGCCCCGACGGTGCTGTCTCTGCACGGCAACACCGGCGACCGCGGCTCGATGCTGCCGGTGCTCAAGCTGTTCCACGACGCCGGCTTCCCGACCGCGGCGATCACCTTCCGCGCCCACGGCGACTCGACCGGCGACTACAACGACATCGGCTACGGCGGCCGCCTCGACGTACTCGCCGCGGTCGCCGAGATCGAACGCCGCCGGCCCGGCAAGCCGATCGTGATCCAGGGCAGTTCGCTCGGCGCGGCCGCCGCGATCTACGCCGCCCGCGACCTCGGCCCGCGCGTCAAGGGCTACATCCTCGAGTGCCCCTTCCGCGACATCACCACCGCCGTCGAGAACCGCCTGCGGTTGACGTTGCCGTGGGGCGCGCGGCAGGCGGTCGAAGAGGGCTTGCGACTGCTGGCCCCGGCAATGATCCCGACCCTGGAACACATGCAGCCGATCGAGGCGATTGGCACGATGCCGGCCGACATCCCGGTGCTGATGATCTCCGGCGGCCGCGACCGCCTGGCGACGCCGGCGGAGTCGGTGGCGTTACACGCGAAGATCGCCGACCGGGCCGAGTTGCACTTCTTCGAGGAGGCGGGCCACGACCTGTACGCCCGCCACGACCCCGCCCGCTACAAGTCGCTGGCGGTGCCCTTCGTGCAGAAAGCCGCACGACGGTAGGGCCACGACAAAACATTTAGCCGCAGAGACGCAGAGTCGCAAAGAATACCAAATCCTAAACTTGAATTTGG
>JANXTD010000567.1 GCA_025352585.1 Fimbriiglobus sp. | reverse complement strand
CAATGCCTGCTTGTGGAACCAACCCTCACGACTGTACACTCAGACAAACTTGCCCCGACAACGCCGCGGACGGGAGTCGCGCCGTGATGCTCGCCCCGGAACGCGACCTGCTGCCGGACGGACTCTTCGAGCGCGACCCCGCCGACGGGCGGCGCTGGTGGCTCGCCCAGACCAAGCCGCGGCAGGAGAAGACGCTGGCGCGGCAACTCGCGGCGCGGGGGCTGTCGTTCTACCTGCCGTGCCGGCCGTACCGCCGCCGGGCCGGCCGCCGCGTCGTGACCAGCCACCTGCCGATCTTCCCCGGCTACCTGTTCGTCCGCGTCGCCGAGGCCGAGCGCCCGGCGGCCCTCGCGGCGACTGCTGTTGCCCGGATGTTCGCCGTCGCCGACCAGGGCCGACTGTGGGACGACCTGGCGCAGGTGCGGCGCGTCCTCGACCTGGGCGTGCCGGTGACGCTCGTCGATCGGCTGCCGCCGGGGACGCGGGTCGCCGTGCGCTGCGGGCCGCTGGCCGGGGCCGTTGGCGTCGTCGTCCGCGAGGCGTCGCGGCGGACGCTCGTCATCCGCGTCGAGTTGATCGGCCGCGGCGTCGCGGTGGTCGTTGACAGCGAGACCCTGGGGCTACTCGACGCCTAACCTTTTCGCGCGGGGGCCGACGTGGGGACAGCGGCCGCGTTACTCGTGCTCGTCTCCGCCGCCTGCGCCGTCGCCGGCGTCGCACTCGCCCGACCGTTGGCCACGCGCTGCGGCCTGACCGACCGGCCCGACGGCCGCCGCAAGTTGCAAGCCCGGCCGATCCCGGTGTGCGGCGGCCTGGGCGTGTTCGCGGCGGCGCTGCTCGGCCTCGGGGCCGTCGCCGCGTTGCGACCGGAAGTCGCCGACGCCCTGGCTGCCCGGCCGGGGCGAGCACTCGCGCTGCTGGCCGGGGCCGCCGTCATCGCGGCGGTCGGCTTGCTCGACGACCTCGTGAACCTGCGACCCCGCCACAAGCTGCTCGGCCAGGCCGTCGCGGCGATGATCGTGATCGGGCCGGGCGGCTGTGTCATCGAGCGGCTGGCGGTGCTGGGCGTCGAGTTCGACTTGGGGCTTCTCGCCGTGCCCGTGACGCTGTTCTGGTTCCTCGCGGCGATTAACGCCCTCAACTTCCTCGACGGCCTGGACGGCCTCCTCGGCGTCGTCGGCGTCGTCATTCTGGGCGGCCTGGCGGTGATGGCGTTGGGGGCGGGCGACGCCTTCGCCGGCGTCATTGCGCTGGCGGCGGCGGGGGCGCTGCTGGGGTTCCTGGTCTTCAACCGGCCGCCGGCAACGGCTTACCTCGGCGACTGCGGCAGCCTGCTCGTGGGCCTGGTCGTCGCCGCGTTGGCGATCGAAGGCAGTCGCCGGGGTTCGGCCGTGACGCTCGCCGGGCCGGCGGCGCTGCTGGTGCTGCCGATCCTCGACACGGCCGCGGCGATCGTGCGGCGCAAATTCACCGGCCGCGGCATCGCCGAGCCGGACCGCGGCCACTTCCACCACGGCTTACAACGCCGCTACGGCGGGCCGTGGCCGGTACTCGCGGCGGCGACACTGCTGGGGAGCCTCGGCGCGGCCGGGGCGCTGGCCGGGAGCCACTTCGGGGACGACCGTTACCCCCTCGGCGCGGCGGCGACCGTCGTGGCCGTGCTCGCCGCGACCGGCTGGTTCGGCGGCCACGAAGTGCGGCTCGTCGCGGCAAAACTGCGTCGCCTCGCCCGGCCGCTGCCCGTTCTGGTTGTCCCGAAGCCGCCCGTGAGGAGTCGCCGTGGAAGCGTCCGCCGCTGAACCCGACCGCGGCTCCGGGGTCTGGCGAGCCGCCCTGCGCCGCTGGCCGCTCGTCGCCGTGGGCTTGGCCGTGGGGCTGGCCGTCGGGGCACTGCTGCACGCCGCCGGCGGCAGGACGTACCGATCGACGGCGTCGCTGTTGGTTCTCAAAAAGCGCGAGAGCAGTGCGGTGCAAGACGCGCGGCTGGGCGTCGTCGAGGATTACGTTTCGGCGCAGGTGTCGTTCCTCAAGTCCGAGAAGATTCGCCGGGCGGCCGCGGCGGAGTTGCGCCGGCTGCCGGTGGCCCGGCCGTTGGCCGACGACGACGGGGCGGTGGCGGCGCTGATCGCCGCCGGGCTGGACGCGGCCAAGGACCGCGACCCGACTTCGCCGTCGTTCGTCACCAACGGCGTCGTGAACCTGAGTTTCCGCGGCCCCGACGCGCGGGACGCGCAGCTCGTCTTGGAGGCGGTGATTTCGGCCTACCAGAAGGAGCTTTCGGCGGTCTTCGACGCCTCGACGGTGCGGCTGCTCGCCAACCTCGACGGCAAGCGCGGCACCTACGAGGCCAACCGCAAGCGGGCCGGCGAAGAGTTGCTCAAGAAGGAGGCCGAGTTGGGCCGGGTCACGACCGAAGACCTGTCGGCGATCCGCGGCCGGGTGAGTGCCGCCAAGGAGCGCGGCGGGGCGCTGGCGCTGGAGGTGATCGACTTCGACCGGCAACTCGCCACGATTCGCGGGGCCGGCCCCAACCGGCGCGACCGCGCGGCGGCGTTCGCCCGCATCACCGGGCAGGCCCGACTCGACGCCCCGGCTGACAGCCCCGAGGCGGCGGCGCGGCTGCTCGAAGCGCGGCGTAAGTCGTTGGGCGAGCGGCTCGGCCGGGACCACCCGCGCATGAAGGAACTCGACGCGGAGGTGGCGTTCCAGAAGGCACTCGTCGCCGCGCAGAACCCGGCCGACCCCGCGGGCCTCGTGGACGACCTGCGTCGGCTCGAACTCT
>JANXTD010000566.1 GCA_025352585.1 Fimbriiglobus sp. | reverse complement strand
CGAACCGACGGGAGGCCGATGACCCAGGGGGCTTAGAACCCGCCAGCTTACGCAGGCGGCTCGCCAGCCGTGCCGCGAAGCGCGTGGCCCGGAACTTCCGCGGCTCAGTTCAAATACTGGAACTCGTTCGATGCCAGGATTGCGTGGGCCAGGCGGGGCCACGCCGCGGGGTCTTTGACGTAGGCGAGGGCGCGTTGCAACTCGGCCGGGCGGGGGGGGCGGGCGTAGGCCAGGCGGTACGCCAGCGTCACGCGGGCCTCGTCGGTCGCCGCCTCGCGGTGCAGCCGCGCCGCGAACGCCGTCGCCTGGTTGGCGACGAACGGGCTGTTCATCAGCCACAGCGACTGCGGGGCGACGACCGTGCTCTCGCGCCGGCCGTTGACCGCGCCCGGCTCCGGGAAGTCGAACGTCTGGAAGAAGTCGAACAGGTTGCTGCGCAGCACCGGCAAATACAGACTGCGGCGGTTCGACGCGTACTTCGGGTTCTCTTCGCTGTAGCTCTGGTTCGCCCCCTTGAGCATCGTTCCGCCGACGGCCGGGTCCAAAGTACCGGCGACCGCCAACATCGCGTCGCGCAACGGCTCCGCCTCCAGCCGGCGGCGGGGGTACTGCCACAACAGGCGGTCGTCGGGGTCGGCGGCGCGGCCGGCGGGGTCGGTCGCCTGGCCCGTCGCGTAGGCGTCCGACAGCACGATCGCCCGGTGCAGCGCCTTCACGCCCCATCCTTCGCTGACGAATTTGCCGGCCAGGTAGTCGAGTAACTCGGGGTGCGACGGGCGCTCGCCGAGCCGGCCGAAGTTATCGACGCTGCGCACCAAGCCCTCGCCGAAGTGGTGCTTCCAGACGCGGTTGACGAAGACCCGCGCCGTGAGTGGGTGCCCCGGCGACGTGAGCCAGCGCGCCAGTTCGAGCCGGCCGCTGCTGGCCCGAAGGCTGCCGAAGCGCGTGGTGTTCGGGGTGAGCTTGTCGGCGGGGTTCGGCGTGGTGCTCACGAAGGTCGGGGCGGCCTCGCCGGCGATCACGCGGGGGAACTGCGCGGGGGCTTCCTCCAGCGGCGCGGCGTAGTTGCCGCGGGCCTGGACGTAGAGGTTGCGCGGCTGCGTGCCGTAAGCCCCGCCCTCCTGGACGCCGAGCGCCACGACTTTGGCCGGCAACAGTTTTTCGCCCCAGCGCACCGCGGCCCGGCGGCTCTGGGCTTGCTCGTGGACCGCCGCCCGGCCGGCCTTGTCGTCGGGCTTGAGCTTGGCGAAGTCGGCTTCGAGCTTCTTCAACTCGGCCTTCAACTTCGGCAGCCGCGTGCGCAACGCCGCCTGCTCCGGCGTCTCGGGGGTCAGCGTCCGCTCGAAGACCTTGGCCACGGTGCCCAGGCCCTGCATCGTCCGCGTGCTCGTGAACACCGCCAACAGGCTGTAGTAGTCGCGGGCGGGCAGCGGGTCGAACTTGTGGTCGTGGCAGCGGGCGCAGCTCAGCGTCAGCCCCATCACGCCGCGGCTGACGGTGTCGAGTTGCTCGTCGGCGATGTCGAGCAGCATCTTCTGCTTGTCCGGCTCCGCGAGCAGCTTCGGCCCCACGGCGAGGTAACCGAGTGCCGTCAGCCGCTCGGCGGTTACGGCGGGGTCGGCCGACGGCGGCAGCAGGTCGCCGGCGAGTTGCTCGTGCAGGAAGGTGTCGAACGGCTTGTCGGCGTTGAAGCTCCGTACGACGTAGTCGCGGTAGCGCCAGGCGTTGTCGAAGGCGATGTTCTCGTCCATGCCGTTGCTGTCGGCGTAGCGGGCCACGTCGAGCCAGTGCCGGCCCCAGCGCTCGCCGTAATGGGGGGACGCCAGCAGCCGCTCGACGGCGGCGGCCCGCGCCGCCCGCGGGTCGGTAGTGAACGCGGTCGTGAAGGCGTCGAGTTCCCCCGGCGTCGGCGGCAGGCCGGTCAGGTCGTAGCTGACGCGCCGCAGCCAGACGGCCGGGGCGGCCGGCGGCGCGGGCGTCAAGCCTTTGGCCGTCAGGGCCGTGCGTAGGAAGGCGTCGATCGGGTTGCCCGCGCCCGGAACGGCGACCGGCTTCACCGGCTGGAAGGCCCAGAACGCCTTCTGCTCCGCGGTGAACAGCGGCCCCGCCTTCTTCGGCGGCGCGACCACGGCGGCCGTGTCGTCGGGCCACGGCGCGCCCGCTTGCACCCACGCCGTGAGGGTGGCAATGTCGGCGTCCTTGAGCTTGCCCTTGGGCGGCATCTTCATCTCGCCGTCGTACCTGACGACCGCGACGAGCAGGCTCTTGGCCGCGTCACCCGGCACGACGGCCGGCCCCGAGTCGCCGCCGGCGAGCGTGTGCGCGCGGCTGGTCAAGTCGAGGCCGCCCTTGACCTTCTTGCCGGCCGCGCCGTGGCAGCCGAGGCAGTGCTCGGCCAGCAATGGCCGCACCACCTTCTCGAAATGGTCGGCCGGCGGCGTCTGGGCGTTCAGTGGGGCCGCCAGCAACAGGGCGACGGCGAGGGGCAGCGAGGGGCGGGGCATCGGGCGGGCCTCCCGAGGTCGGGCGGGGAAGGTTCAGGCGGGAATCCCATTCTAGCACGGCGACCGGCGGTTTTCACTTCCCGAATGGCCGGCGGCCGGTCAAACTGCTATGCCGACTTGCGGGTCCGCTTGCTTGCCAAAGGGTGCCTCGCCATGCGTCTGTCGTCCCGGTTGCCGTTCGCGCTGCTGTTGGGGTTGTCGCTCGTGGGGTTCACCGCACACGCCAAGGCCCGGCCCCAGGCCGCCCCCGCCCAGGACACCAAGAAGAAGGGCCGGCTCAAGGTCGCCGTCCCCGCCGACGACGCCGTCTTGCGCATCGAGGGCAAGGACACCAAGGCCGGCGGCAAGGAGCGGAGCTTCGACATCCCCGCCCTCGACCCCGCCAAGAAGTACGAGTACAAGCTGACCGTCGAGTGGCGGCCCAACAACTACACCATTTTGACGCGCAACAAGACCGTCGTGTTCACCGGCGGCGAGGAAGTCACGGCCGACCTGACCATCGAAGACCCCGCCGACAAGGCCGTCATCCGCTTCGTGCCGACGCCCGACGACATCACCGCCAAGATGATCGAACTCGCCAAGATCACCAAAGACGACGTGGTCTTTGAACCCGGCTGCGGCGACTCGCGCATCGTCATCGCCGCGGTCAAGGCCGGCGCGAAGAGGGGCGTCGGCATCGACCTCGAAGCCGAGCGCATCACCGAGTCGAAGGCGGCGATCAAGGCGGCGAAGCTCGACGACAAGATCGA
>JANXTD010000561.1 GCA_025352585.1 Fimbriiglobus sp. | reverse complement strand
CCCGTAGTCGCCGACGATCGCCAGGCCGGGGTCGGCGACGACCGGGAATTTCACGCCCGCCTCCTTGGCCCAGGCGGCGGCCACCTCCGCTTCGGAGTTGGTGACGCCGAGGACGGTCACCGCGTCGCCGTACAGCGCCTGGAGCCGGCCCAGGAACGGCGCGGCGTCGCGGGAGCAGGGGCAGTTCCTCGTCTCCAAGGACCCCGCGGGCCTCCGTCCGGACGCGGCCGGGGCGGTCCGAATCCGCGCGGCGACCGAGCACGCGCCCGGCCCGGAGACGGCCGGGCGGCCCGTCGGTTCCGCCGCCCCCGCCTTCCGGGCGACCGACCTCGCCGGCAAGCCGCTGAGCCTGGCGACGCTGACGGAGACGAAGCCGCTCGTGCTGTTCTTCATCGACTGCGAGTGCCCCTGCTCCCGCGACGCCGCGCCGTTCCTGGGCCGGCTCCAGGCGCTGTACGGCGACGCGGTGACCGTCCTCGGCGTCACCAACTCCGACGCGGAGGTGGCCGCCGCCTGGGCCAAGGAGGCGGGCGTGAAATTCCCGGTCGTCGCCGACCCCGGCCTGGCGATCGTCGGCGACTACGGGGCCGCCCGCAGCGTCTCGACGACGGTCGTCGCGCCGGGCGGCAAGGTCGCGAAGAGCTACCCGGCCTACAGCGCCGAAACTCTGACCGATCTCTCGGCGACCGTCGCCCGACTCGCCGGCGTCGCGGTCCGAACGCTGCCGGTGGAGGACGCCCCGAAGAAACTCGTGTCGGGGTGCCCGTTGCTGCGTCGGTAGGGGTGTGACCAACCGTCGCCGACACTCGTCACGCCAGGATGTCGCGGATGACCGTACCGCTCACGTCGGTCAGGCGGAAGTCGCGGCCGCTGTGGCGGTACGTCAGCTTCTCGTGGTCGAGGCCCATCTGGTGCAGGATCGTCGCGTGCAGGTCGTGGACACTCACGCGGCCCTCCACCGCCTTGAAGCCGAACTCGTCGGTCGCCCCGTGCGCGATGCCGCCCTTCACGCCGCCGCCGGCGAGGACGAGCGAGAAGCCGAAGTGGTTGTGGTCCCGGCCGTCGCCGCTCTCCGACACCGGCGTGCGGCCGAACTCGCCGCCGAACACCACCAGCGTCTCGTCGAGCAGGCCGAGCCGCTTCAAGTCGGCGAGTAACGCGGCGACCGGCTTGTCGATCTCGCCGCACTTCTTGCGCAGGTCGGCGTTGATCTTGGCGTGGTGGTCCCAGCCGCCGTTGGAGACCTGCACCACCCGCACGCCGCGCTCGACGAGCCGGCGGGCCAGCAGGCAGGCGTTGGCGAACTCCCCACTCCCGTAGCGGTCGCGAACGGATTGGGTTTCCTTGCGCACGTCGAACGCCTCCCCGGCCGCGGACTGCATGCGGAAGGCCGTCTCCATCGCCCGCACCCGCGCCTCGAGCTGCGGGTCGTGGCCGTTGGCGTCAGCGTGCGTCGCGTTCATCGCCTGGAGGGCGTCGAGCTGCAGCCGCTGGAGTTTGGGGTCGAGTTGCGGGTTCTTGAGGTGGCGGATCATGCGCTCGGGGTCGGTCTCCTTGCTGCCGACCTTGGTCGCCTGGTGCTGCCCCGGCAGGTAGCCGCTGCGCTCGAAGCCGTAGTTGCCGAAACCGTTGCCGAGCGACACGAAGCCCGGCAGGTCGGCGCTCTCGCTACCGAGGCCGTAGGTCAGCCACGGCCCGACGCCGGGGTGGACGGCGTCGATGCGGCCGGTCGCCAGGAAGTTCGCCGCCGGCGAGTGGTTCGGGTTGACCGCGTGCATCGACCGGATGACGCACAGGTCGTCGGCGCAGTCGCGCAGGTTGGGCAGCAGGTCGCTGACCGGCAAGCCGCTCTGCCCGCCCGGCCGGAAGGCGAATGGCGACGGCATCAGCCCGCCGGTCACACGCTCGGTGCGCAAGTCAACCGCCCCCGGCCGCTGACCGGCGTACTTCTCGATCGCCGGCTTGGGGTCGAAGGTGTCAAGGTGCGACGGCCCGCCGGCCATGAACAGCACGATCAGCCGCT
>JANXTD010000537.1 GCA_025352585.1 Fimbriiglobus sp. | reverse complement strand
CCCGGCCTGCGCAACCTCACAGCAAAGCCGGCGGCACCCGTCAACTTTTGACGCAACACCGACGCGACGCCTGGTCTACGGCTTGACGCGGTAGCCGTGGACGATGGGGAAGGTTTCGACCTCGCCCTGGATGCTGAACGGGGTCAGCACGAACAGCGTGCGCGTCTCGGCGTCGAAGGCGAGGCCACTCGTCAAGACGCGGTGCGGCCGCGGGGTGTAATCGACCTTCCACGACTTCGGCTTTGGCGACCAAACCGCCTTGCGGCCCGTCGCCACCTCGGCCAACTCGGCCGGGTCGTAGACCCACCACCACGCTTCGAGGCGCTCGGCGTGGCGGTCGCTCTGCTCGTACCAGACGCGGCCGTGGCCCATATTCGACGCCATGAGCAGGCCGTGCTTGTCGGGCAGGTCGATCCAGACGGCCGCGCCGAACACCTCGTCGTACAGACCCCAACAGCCGACGCCATTCTTCGGGTTCGGCGACCACTCGACTTCACTGCGGTAGTCGGTGTCGCGGGCGGCGTAGTGGTTCTCGTCGTGGCTGATCAGCGGCAACACGTCCAGCGTCCCACCGGCGTCGGCGTCGCCCGGTTCGCGGGCGGCGGCCAGGAACGGGCCGCGCGAGCAGTTGCCCACGCCCGAGTAGTAGCCGCCGAAGCCGACGCCGAGCCGCCGGCCGTCGGTGTAGTGCGTGGCGAACCAGTCGGGGATCAGGAGCGAGCCGCCGCGCATCTTCTGATTGTGGGCCAACTCCGGCGCGGCGTTCCAGCCGCCGACCACGTCCACGATTTTGTCGTCTTCGAGCTGGGCGTAGGCGATCGACGGGTCGTTGTCGTTGGGGATGTTGTACCACGAGCCGTACGAGAAGTAGAAGCGGTTGCGGCGTTCGTCGAAGGTCAGCCCGTGGGTCCAGCCGATCTCCTTGCCCTTCTTGATGCGCTTGGCCTCGCCGTAAATCGCCTTGCCGTACTCCTTGACGATCTTCGCCTCGGGCCGCGCCTTCAGGTCCGCCGAGAAGCCGGGGAACTCGACCTCGTAGATGGCGTCCTGGCTGTAGCGGTGCGTGCCGGTGAGCAGCCGGAGCTTGCCGCCGGCCGCGTGGCGTAGGGCCAGGCCGGACTCGCCGAACGCCGTCGATTGCCCGCACGCCGTGCGCGGCAAAGCGAACGAGCCGAGGTACTCGAAATCGTCCTTGCCCAGGACCGCCCGCTTCAACTCCGGCGGTAGGTTCTTCGCCGGCGGTTGAGCCGCGGCGTAGATGGCGACCGCCGTCAGGGTCAACGTCACGGCAAAGAGGCGGCGGGTCATGGCGTGAATCCGTGGTGGAAGTCCTGGCGTCAGCCGAGCAGTGCGTCGAGCCGCGACGACTTGTTGCGCAGCCAGTGATCGACCAGGACGAGGGCCATCATCGCTTCGCCCATCGGGACGAAGCGCGGCAACAGGCACGGGTCGTGACGGCCGCGGACGAGGATTTCGGTCGCCTCACCGGCGCGGGTGACGGTCGTTTGTGAGCGGGGGATGCTGCTCGTCGGCTTGATCGCCACGCGGCAGACGATCGGCTCGCCGGAACTCAGGCCGCCGAGCATCCCGCCGTGGCGGTTCGTCGCGGTGTGGATCGGGCCGGGAAGGTAGACGTCGTTGTTCTGGCTGCCGCGGGCCGTGGCGACCGCGAAGCCGGCCCCATACTCGAAGGCGACCACCGCCGGCAGGCTTAAGAGCGCCTTGCCGAGGTCGGCTTTGAGCTTGTCGAAGACCGGCTCGCCGAACCCCGGCGGTACCCCGACGGCGACCATCTCGGCGACGCCACCGATCGAGTCGCGGTCGAGCCGGGTGTCGTCGATCAGCTTGGCCATCAGCGCGGCCGTCTCGGGGATTGGGCAGCGCACGGGGTTCGCCTCGACCTGTTCGAGCGTCACGGCCGTGGGGTCGGGAATGTCGGCGACGATCGCGCCGACTTGCTTAACGTAGCCCAGCACGCGGATGCCGGCGAGCGACAGCAGCTTCTTGGCGATGGCCCCGGCGGCGACGCGCGAAACCGTCTCGCGGGCGCTGGTGCGGCCGCCGCCGCGGTAGTCGCGGTGGCCGTACTTGGCGTCGAAGGTGTAGTCGGCGTGGCCGGGGCGGTACTTGTCGGCGATGTCGGAGTAGTCGCCGCTGCGCTGGTCGCCGTTGCGGAAGAGAATACCGATGGGCGTGCCGTCGGTCTTGCCCTCGAAGACGCCCGACCAGATTTCCGGCGCGTCGTCTTCCTTGCGTTGGGTCGTCAGCTTCGACTGCCCCGGCTTGCGGCGCTGCAAGTCGGGGATCAGGTCGTCGATGCCGAGTTCGAGGCCGGCGGGGCAGCCATCGACGATGCAGAGGTAGCCCGGCCCGTGGCTGACGCCGGCGGTAGTGACGCGGAAGAGTTTGCCGAATGTGTTGCCTGCCATGCGGGGGATTATACCGGATGCCCGCGCGGCGCGACCACGCCGAATGGCCCGAACGCCGAATCGCGCACTCGCCCTTGCCCGCAGAAGCCGGAGCGTCGAAACTGTGGGGGCGGGACCGACAGCACGCGGAGGCGGAGCGATGAGGACGACGTTGTGCGGGCTGGCGGCGTTCTGCGTCGGGGCGGTCACACTCGCCCAGGAGCCGGTAGCGCCGGCGGCACGCTACGGCGTCGCCCCGGCGTTCGACGCGTACCAGCAAGGGACCGTCAAGGAAGCCCTCAACTCGGTAACGCTGTCGCTGGAGAAGGGCCGCTTCGAGTACCTCGTGGCCCACCTGCTCGACCCGAAGCTGATCGACGCCCGCGTCGAGGAGCGGGCCAAGGCGATGGAAGACGCCATCGACCGGGAGCTACACTTGGTGCGGGACGAGCAGTTCCGCCGGGGGTTGACGGCCCGCGAGCGCATCACCAGCGACGCCGGCGAGTTCAACGCCCTCGTCCGCAACGAGGCCCGCAGCCGGGCCTTCAAGCTGGTCGTCCGGGACACGCGAGCGCACTTCGGCGAGTACCCGGAGACCGCGAAGGAGTTGCGCCGCTACCTCCGCGAAGGCGTGATGATCGACGGCGGCGATGTCGCGTCGATGACACTCAAGGGTGTCAAGGACGAGCAACTGAACTTGCTTAAGGTCAACCAGCGCTGGCACCTCGAAGACCGCAAGGGGCCGGAGCCGATCGACAAGAAGTGACAACCGCCCCGCGAGCCGCCGCCATGATCGACCTGCGAAGCGACACCGTCACCCGGCCCACCGCGGCCATGCGTGAGGCGATGTTCTCCGCCCCCGTCGGCGACGACGTGTACGGCGAAGACCCGACCGTCAACCGACTCGAAGCCCGCGTCGCCGAGGTTTTGGGCAAGGAAGCGGCGATCTACGTGCCGTCCGGCTGCATGGCGAACCAAATCGCGGTGCGCCTCCATTGTGCCCCCGGCGAAGAAATTCTCGCTGAGCGCACCAGCCACGTCCTGTTGTGGGAGGGCGGTGCCCCGGCGGCGCTGAGCGGCGTGACCGTGCGGCCCCTCGACGGCACCCACGGCATTTTGTCGCTCGACAGCTTGCGCGACGCCCTGCCCCCGGACGACATCCACAGCCCCCAAACGCGGCTGATCTGGCTCGAAAACACGCACAACCGCGGCGGCGGCACCGTCCACCCGTTCGACGCGGTCCATGCCATCGGCCAGTGGGCGGAGGGCGTCGGCGTGCCGATGCACCTCGACGGCGCGCGACTCTGGAACGCCGTCACCGCCACCGGGATACCGGCCGCGGCGTGGGCCAGGCCATTCGCGACCGTCTCGGTCTGTTTCAGCAAGGGTCTCGGCGCGCCGGTCGGCTCGGCGTTGGCGGGGACGACGGCCCAGATCGCGCTGGCCCGCCGCTACCGCAAACTCTTCGGCGGGGCGATGCGGCAAGTCGGCTTCCTCGCCGCCGCGTGCCTGTACGCCCTCGACCGCCACGTCGCGCGCCTGGCCGACGACCACGCCAACGCCAGGCTGCTCGCCGACGCCGTCAGCGTGACGCCGGGGCTGACTCTCGACCCGCCGGAGGTCCATACCAACGTCGTCTGGTTCTGCGTCGATCCTAACCTCGGCACGCCCAAGAGTCTCGCGGCGAAGTTCAAGGGTCAGGGCATCCTCGTCGCGGCCCTGGGGCACGACATGGTCCGGCTCGTGACGCACCTCGACGTGAGCCGCGCCGACTGCGAAGTCGTCGCCCGCGCAATCCGCGCAATCGCCCCGGCCAACTGACATCTCGTCCGGCTAGAATACCGGCACTCTCGCGTATCGCTGCCCTGCCCTTTGGGACTGACCCCATGCCGAACCGGACGCCGCTCCTCGGGGCCATCGCCGCCCTGCTCTTCGCCGCGACGGCCCCCGCCGCCGAGCCGTCGAAGTCCGACGCCGAGCTGGCGCGGACCGCGTCGGCGATGTTCGCCGG
>JANXTD010000527.1 GCA_025352585.1 Fimbriiglobus sp. | reverse complement strand
CACCTGGCCGCGCGGAGCCTGCGGTAGGCGCGGAGCGTCTTGTTAGCCGGACGCGCGAGCGACGGGAGCAAACCCGTAACGGCAATGTCGATGGGTTGTGACGGTCCGGTCCTCCCCCTTCAACATTGTCGCCACGGGTTTGCTCCCCTCGCTTGCGCGTCCGGCTAACAAGAGTCGCCTGCGGCGGAGACGAAACTCACCCTCACCCGAAAGCTCTCCTATGGACTTCGTCGCCTCCGCGGCCGTTGCCGTCATCGCGGCCGCCGTCGTCGGGGTGCTGCGCGGCCTCGACGTGCGGCTCGTGCTGATCGCCGCGGCGCTGACCCTCGGGGCGCTCGCGGGGGACTTGAAGCCGGTCGTCGGCAAGTTCCTCACGACGTTCAGCGACGAGAAGTTCGTCGTGCCGATCTGCTCGGCGATGGGCTTCGCCTACGTGCTGAAGGCGACCCGCTGCGACGCGCACATGGTCCGCGTCCTCGTCGCCCCGCTGCGCCGCGTGCGCTGGCTGCTCGTGCCGGGCGTCGTCGGCGCGGGCTTCCTGGTCAACATCCCCGTCATCAGCCAGGCGAGCACGGCCGTCTGCCTCGGCACGGTGGTCGTACCGCTGATGCGCGCCGCCGGCTTCTCGGCGACCGCCATCGGCGCGACGCTGCTGCTCGGCTGCTCCGTCGGCGGCGAGTTGCTGAACCCCGGTGCCCCCGAGTTGAACAGCGTCACGGCGGTGGCGGGCGGCGACCCGCGGGCGGTCGTGCCGCACGTCGCCACGCTGGTCTTCCCGATGCTGCTGGTGTCGGGCGCGGCCTTCTGGCTGCTCAGCCGCCGCGACCCGCCGACCGCCCCAACGACCGTGGAGGCGACCGAAACTGTCGAGCGCTTGAACCCCTTGAAGGCGCTCGTGCCGCTGGTGCCGCTGGCGTTGTTGTTCCTGTCGGGGCCGCCGCTGAGTCTGGTGACGATCGCGCCGGAGTGGGTCGGGGCGAAAGTGGCGGGCGGGCCGGCCAACTCGCGGCTGATCGGCCTGGCGATGCTCGTCGGCGTCCTGGCGGCGATGCTCGTCTCAGGCCGCGACGCGAAGGGCTGCATGAAGTCGTTCTTCGAAGGGGCCGGCTACGGCTTCGCCAACATCGTCAGCCTGATCGTGACCGCCAACTGCTTCGGCACCGGCATCGAGCAGGCCGGCCTGGCGCGGCACCTCGGCGACCTGATCGCGTCGTCGCCGGGGCTGCTGCACCCGCTGGCCGGCGTCGTGCCCTTCGGCTTCGCCTGGGTCTCCGGCTCCGGCATGGCGAGTACGCAGAGCCTCTACGGCTTCTTCCACGGCCCCGCCCTCGCCCTGAACGCCGACCCCCTGGGCGTGGGCGCGATGGTCGCGGTCGGCAGCGCGGCCGGCCGGACGATGTCGCCGGCCGCCGCGGTCGTCTTCATGTGCGCGACCCTGAGCGGCGCACGCGGCCCCGACCTCGTGAAGCGCGTCGCCGGCCCGCTGGTGCTGGGGCTGGCGACGGTCGTGCTGCTGCGGAGCCTCGGGGCGATCTGAGAGCCGGGGGCGCGGCCCGGTCGGCGTTGAGCGCGCGGCCTCACCGCGCCGGCCACCCCCGACTCGCCGACGCCCGCGTCACGCCCCCACGGATTTCGCCAATTCGCCGGTTGACACCCCCGCCCATCGTGGGCTAATATTATCCCCTCTCCGGTATTTTGTGTGTCATTCGACCCAAACTTTCGCGGAGTCATTTCGTGGACATTTCCGCGCATCGTCATTACGATTTCACACTCATCAAGTCACTCGTTTTCATTGCGATTATTGCGGTTCTCATTGGCCTGCTGTTGCCGGCCGTGCAGAAGGTGAGCGAGGCCGCCGCCCGGATGACGTGCTGCAACAACGCCGACAACGCCAAGGCGGCCGGGGCCGGCACGTCCTACGTCGGCAACACCGTCCTGAACTCGTTCCACACCGGCGGCATCACGGTGTTGATGGGCGACGGCTCGGTGCGCTTCCTGCCGGACAGCGTCGATTTCCTGACCGACCAGCGGCGGTGCAGCCGCGCCGACGGCCTCGTCGCCACCCTGCCGTGACCCCCACCCGACCGGAGGACGACATGACCCGATCCCGACGCCCCCGCGCCCTGGCGGCGGCCCTGCTGCTTCTGCTGGCTCCCCTGGGGGGCTGCGGCGGCCCCGGCGAGGCCGACGCGGTGGCCGGCCCGGTGACTTACAACGGCAAACCGGTCGCCGACGGGGTGCTGAACCTGCGGTCGTCGGGCGGGGCGTCGTCGTCCGGCCCGGTCGAGGCCGGCCGCTTCCGGATCGCCGGCCCGCTGCCGTCGGGCGACTACCAGGCGTACCTCACCCCGCTGCCGCCGGAGCCGCACGCCCCCGGCAAGCCCGCGCCGTCGCCCCTGCCGCCGCGCTTCCGCGACCCCACGACCAGCGGCGTCGTGGTGACGCTCCGGTCCGGGAGGAACGAGTTGCCGGTGGCGTTCAAGGACTGACGGCCGAGGCGAGCGGGGGACGAAAGTCCCCCGAGTGAACCCCACGTCGGGCAGACTTCTGGCGCTGGGAGTTAACTCGGAGGACTGTCGTCCCCCGCTCGCCGGGCGTAGCCGACCGTCACCCGAGTTGCATAGTCGCCGCGAATCGCTGGCTCATGGCGTGCCCCGCTGGAGTTCGCCACCCGCCACTTCGGTCGCCGAAATCTCGAGGTCGCGGCGGAAGCGCCACGCCGCCTCGAGAATCTCGGCGTCGGAGGCGTCCCACAGCCCGCGGCCATGCAGGTCCAGGCACAACTCGCCCACCGCGGCCATCACTTGGCCCGAACGCATCTCGGGCACGGCCGCGGTCAATGTGCGGAGGGCGTCAAACAGTTCGGATCGCGTGTCGATATCACCCACAACCGATCCTTCACCCGCGGGGAATTCGCCCGGCTGTTCCGGTACCGCCCGATCACCAGCACAGGGACTGTCACGCCAGGTGACGCTCACGACGGTAGCCCCAGCCGGCGGCGCACTTCCGCGACGGGGACGAGCCGGCCGGCGCGGCAGTCGTCCAGCCCGGCCTCGACCGACTGGCGGACGGAGACCTGATCCAGCACGTCGTCCCAGGTGGCGTCGTCGGGCAGTTGCTCGACGGGCCGACGCGCTTCGTCTCGAATGGTCGCGGTCGGCATCGGCAAGTCCCCAGGGGTTGACCCCATCATACCCGCACGGTGCCCCGCGCCGCAATCACCCCTTCCCCTGCGACATCCAGTACAGGATCGTCTTCACCTCGAACGGCTTCAGGTCGGGCTTCAGGCTCAGCAGACGGGCGGCGATGGCGGCCAGGTGGGGGGTCGCCCAACTCGTCGCCGGCTCGCGCGAGAAGCCCAGGTTGCCCGTCGAGTACGCCTGAAACTCGACGCTGTCGCTCAGGTGGTAGGCGAAGCCGAGGGGGTCGGCGAAGGTGCCCTTGTTCACCGAGATCAGCGGCGGGGCGAACGCCGCCGGGTACGACCGCGTGAACGGGTGGTCGTTGTGCGCCGCCGCGAACACCAGCACGTCCTGGAAGTACGCCTCCTCGATCGCCCGCTGGAACTGCTGCCGCCGCAACAGTTGCGACAGCCGCGCCTCGGGGACGCCGAGGGAGAGGTTCACGACCTTGACCTTCCAGACATCGACCGCGTGGCGCAGCGCGGCGATGACCGTCTCGACCTCGCACGTCCCCTGCGGGCCGAACACGTCGGCACTGTACAGCGTCACCCGCGGGGCGACGCTCAGGATGATGTCGGCGACAATCGTGCCGTGCGGACTCGACTGCTTGCCGTCGTAGGGCAACGCCGCCGGGCTGCCGGGGCGGAAGACGGCCCCCTCGATGTGCGTGATCGGCGTGCCAAGCCTGGCGTACTTCTCGGTGAGCAGGTCGCGCTCGACGCCGCTGTCGATCACCGCAATTGGCACGCCGGCCCCGGTGGCGCGCGGGTCGGCGAGCAGCCGGCCGGGGGCCAGGCGCTCGAAGAGGTCGTCGAAGAACCCAGGCGCGGCCACCGGGGTCAGCGGCCCGCGGCGGTGAGGCCGTCGAGCAGGTCGCGCAGGTTCTGCACCAGCTTGACGCAGTGGTCCACCGCCGGCGGGCCGTGCCGCACCGCCAGGGACCGCACCGCCTCGACGAGCTTCAAACTCGTGTCGGCGTCGGCCACCGCGTTCGAGTCCGCACTCAAGCCCTGCCGCAGGCGCTCCAGCGCCGCCGACGACGCCGAGAGCAGCGCCGGCGTGCCGTCCATCGTCCGCTGCACGTCGTGGCCCGCTTTCAGCGCGGCCTCGACGGCGTCGAAGATCAGCCGGTGCGACTG
>JANXTD010000516.1 GCA_025352585.1 Fimbriiglobus sp. | reverse complement strand
CCGGCGAACTCCGCACGCCCCTCGGGAAGACAGACTCATGACGACGCTCGAAAATCAGGTGGCGCTCGTCACCGGCGGCAGCCGCGGCATCGGCAAGGCGATCGTGCTCAAACTCGCCGAGGCGGGCGCGAAGGTCGCCTTCGTCTACCGCAGCAAGGCCGCCGAAGCGGACGCCCTCGTGGCCGAGGTCGCCGCGCTGGGCGGCACCGCGAAGGCGTACCAGGGCGACGTGGCCGACCCCGAAACCGCCGGCCGGGTCGGGGCCGCCGTGCTCGCCGAGTTCGGCCGCATCGACATCCTCGTCAACAACGCCGGCGTCATCCGCGACGGCCTGTTCGTCCGCATGGAGCCGTCGGCCTGGCGCGAAGTGCTGGCGACCAACCTCGACGGCACCTTCTACTTCTGCAAGGCGGTCGCCGAGCAGATGGTGTTCAAGCAGCGCTCCGGGCGGATCGTCAACATCTCGAGCGTCGCCGGCAGCCACGTCAACGCCGGGCAGGCGAACTACTCGGCCAGCAAGGGGGCGGTGAACGCCTTGACGAAGGTGCTGGCGATGGAGATGGGCAAGCGTGGCATCACGGTCAACGCCGTCGCGCCGGGGTTCATCGAGACCGACATGAGCGAGGCGGTCCGCAACAAGGCGGGCGACATCATCAAGAAGGCGATCCCGCTGAACCGGCTCGGCAACCCGGCCGACATTGCCAACGTCGTCTTGTTTCTTTGCGGCCCGGCCGCATCATACATCACGGGGCAGGTGATTACCGTGGACGGGGGCTTGAGCCTCGGCGCGGCCATCGGCTAACGACCCCTCCGCACGGCCCGATCGCAGGATGCCTCCGATGACGAACGACGAAATCCTGGCCAAAGTCCGCACGCTGCTCGTCGATGCGCTGAGCGTCGACGACGACGAGGTGACGCCGGCCGCGCGCCTGAACGCCGACTTGGGGGCCGAGTCGATCGACATGCTCGACATCGTCTTCCGGCTGGAGCGCGAGTTCCGCCTGGGCAAAATTGACCGCAACGAGCTGTTCCCCGAGTCGATCTTCGCCGGCGACCCCGAGTTCGTCGAGGACGGCGTGGTGACCCCGAAGGGCCTCGACTACCTGCGGGAAAAGCTGCCCTACGCCGACCAGTCGAAGATCAACGCCTTCGCCAAGAACCCCAAACTCGATCAGATCGGCGACCTGTTCACGGTCGATCTGATCGTCCGCTTCGTGGCCAAGAAGCTGGCGGCCTAGGCTTCGTCGGACTGGGTGCCGACGGGGGCCATCGGTAGGTCTTCGACCGCGACCAAGTGGGCTAGCGACACCCGGACCGACTGGTGGAAGACGCCGTGGTTGTTCGGGGCCATCGCGATGATCAGGTCGCGCTCCAAGACGATCACGCCGTCCGGGTGATAAATGTCGTAACGCAACCCTTCCTCCGCGACCAAGCGGATCGGCTGGAACGGTCGCTTGCGGAACTGCTGCACCAAAGTCTCGGGCCGGATCATCGCTAGTCCTGCTGAAAATGTCTTCGCCAAATCATTCTAGCGGACTTTCCCCGATGCGCTGGATTTGGATCGACCGCTTCACCGCCTTCGAGCCGGGCAAAAGTGCGACGGCGGTCAAGAACCTGTCGCACGCCGAGGACCACTACGCCGAGCACTTCCCCGGCTTCCCCGTGATGCCCGCGGCGCTCATCCTCGAAGGCCTCGCCCAGACCGGCGGCATCCTCGTCGGCGAGGCCAACCAGTTCCGCGAGAAGGTAGTCCTGGCGAAGATCCCGAGTGCGAAGTTCCACGCCGAGGCCCACCCCGGCGAGCAGTTGACGTACACCTGCGACCTCATCGACCTGCGGGCCGAGGGCGGCGTCGTGAGCGGCCGCGTGACTTGCGGCGACACGCTGATTTGCGAGGCCGAGATCTTCTTCGCGCACCTCGACAGCAACCGCGCCCGCCAGGCGTTCGGCGACGACAACTTCGTCTTCAGCGGCGAGTTGTCGTACCTGCTCGGCCAGGCCAAGCTCGCGACGAAGCAACTCCCCCCGGCGGGGTGAGGCCACCGACCGATGAATCCGTTACTCCTCCAACTTCAAGCGCAGACCTGTGAAGCCCACGGTGCCGCGTTCGACTTCGGGGCCGCGCCGCTGCCGCCGGGGGTCGCCCTCGACGCGGCGCGCAGCCTCGCCGACCCCGGCACGCCGCCCTGACGACGCCGGCCGGGGTCACGGGTCGAGCTTCAGCAGCCGGGCCTTCGCGGGGTCGTTGGCCCAGCCGAACGCCTTGGCGAACTCGGCGGGCGTGAACGTCCGCTGGCTGCCGTCGTCGAGCAGCGCCACGTAGACGAACTGCGACTCGACGCCCGCCGACCCGCGGTAGTGGCCGTCCGGCCCGACGCACAGCCAGTGCCCGCCGGTGACCCCCGTCCAGAGCGTGCCGAGGCGCTGTCCGCGGCGGGTGTCGTAGCCGCGCTGGCCGAACCAACTGCCCCCGAGGAACCGCCGGGCGTCCGGGTGCCATTGCGGCTGGCCGAGGTGTTGGCCGAGCAGGCGGCGGGTGCCGTCGCGGTCGCGGAGGAACGTCCACCCGTAGCCCTCCCGGACCAGCAGGCTGTCGCCGTCGGCGGCCAGGGCCAGCGACTCGACCTCGTAGCCGTTCGAGAAGTGCTCCGGCGGGGAGACGCGGCCGGTCTCGGTGTCGAGTTGGGCGGCGTCCTGGCCCAGCGGCACCCACAGGCCGCGGTTGTCGGGGTTCCAGGCGATCGGCAGACTACCGGACATGCCGTCGAGCGGCTTCGGGAACTTGTCGAAGGCGCGGATCAGCTTGCCGGTGGCCGCGTCCCACAGGCGGATGACCTTGTCGCCGCCCGCCGTCGCCAGCCGCTTGCCGTCGGGGGACCACTCGACGGACCGGACGGCCGCCGGGTGGTCGAGCGACGCCAGCCGCTTGCCGTCGCGCACGCCCCAAATGACGAGTTGCTTGTCGAAGACGCCGCACAGCCTCG